>CAIXSC010000074.1 GCA_903921945.1 uncultured Planctomycetaceae bacterium | reverse complement strand
CGGAGTGCTGGGCGGTTCATGGGATGCGTCGGCGCGGTGGATGAGAGCGGAAGACGCCACGGAATGTGGCTAGCGGAAGGCTACGTCTTGCAGCCGTTTCGGGATAGGGCCTTCCTGTGGCGGGAATGCATACCGGGTTTGGGGCCGGTCGCGGAAGCCGCCTGAAAGACGGCCCCTCGCACCTCGCTGGATGTCCCGCTATGGCGCGCCGGCTTCTGGCGGTGGGAGCGGCGTTGGCGTGGGGACGACTTCGCCGACCGGAACGCCGCCGTTGGTGTCGGGTGGAAGTTGGACTTCGGGGCCCTGGGGCGCTGTGAGGATCAACGCCGACGGCGGGATGGGGCGGTCCGCGCCTTGAGCGGCGGCGCGGCGCGCGGCGTCGTCGTACGCTTTGTCGGGCCATGGGCCTTCCGTGGTGACGATGCCCAGGTTGTCGAGCAGCGTGCCTTTTTCGAAATGCACATTCTTGAGCGCGACGGCGTATTCCACTCGGGAACGATACTGCTGGCTTTCGGCTTCCGCGTAGCGGCGCTGGGCGTCGAGCACCGCGATGAATTCCACGCGATCGTCTTGGAACGCCGTTTCGACGGCGGCCAACTGCTGGCGGGCGGCGACCCAGCGGTTGTAGTTGGTGTGCATGACGACATGGGCGCGGTCGAGTTCCGAGAACGCGAGGCTCAGGTCGTTGACGATTTCGCGTTCCTGGGCGTCGAGCACGAAGCGTTCTCGGACGAGTCGCAGTTCGGCGTTGCGGACGCCGGCGTGGGCTTGGCGGAAGCCGATCGGCATCGTCATTTCCACGCCGACTTGCCATTCCTGGAAGTCGCCGGTGGTGAGGTCGGCGAAGGCGTTGTCGAAGCGGGGGCGGCCGTCGCTGTTGGGACGCAGCAGGTCGTCGCCGAAGCCGCGAAAGCGTTGTCGGCCGACGAGATCAAGTTGAGGGAGCAGGTAGTTGCGGGCGGCCATCAGTTCCAATTCGCGGCGTTTGACTTGCCAGCGTTGACGGCGGAGTTCGCCGCGGCGGGTGAGCGCCTCGGTCGCGGCCGTTTGCCATTCGAAGGCGACCCCCGCCCAGCTGGGCTCTTCGCTAGGGCGGATCAGCCGATCGCCGTGCGCGCCGACATTCATGAGCAGCCGGAGGCGACGTTCATTGACGAGCACGCCTGGGAGTCCGCGGAAGGTGCCGCCGCGGCTGCCGTTGTTGGTGCGGGTGCCGTCGAGCGGGCGGCCGGCGAGCGAGTCCTGGACGTCGGCTTCGAAGCGGAAGTATTGTTCGCGGGCTTGGGCCTCCTTGTCGGCCTCGCCGCCGCGGCGACCGGTTTGGCTGAGCGCTTGAATACGTTGCCACGTTTCGAGCGCCGAATCGCGGGCGCGGGTTTTGGCATCCAGATCGCGATAGGCGAAGTACAGATCCCAGTAGGCGTTTTCCACATTGCTGACGAAATCCCGCAAGCCGATTTCGAAATCGGCCAGACTCACGTCGGAGCGAATGCGGGCGATGAGCACGCCATTGAACGCCCCGACCGAGCCGGACGGGCCGGCGATGCGGTTGAAAGCGAGCCCGGCGCCTTGCAGCAGTGGCTGCCGCGCCTCGGCCTCGTAGAACACATTCGAGGCGCCGCCCGGGAATTCGTTCGCCAAGTTGTTGTCGCGATCGAAGTCCAGGTGCTGGCGGATGGAAAACTGCGAACCGGCGGCCGTGCGTTTGGAGATCTGGGTATCGAGTTGGTCCTTTTGGCCTTCGAGCGCGCCGAGGTTGCCGAGGACACGGTTGTTCAAGCGGCGATCGGTCCGTTCGCTACCGAAGACATTCCGAAGCTGCGCGTCGAACTCGGCGAGCGCCGCGTCGATGCCAAAGCGGGGATCGGTCTCTTGGATCGCCGGGTCGAAAGCGCTCGATACGTTCTCCGGCGCGCGGACGACCGCGCCGCCCAGGTCGCGGAGCACTCGGGAGTTTTCCAACGCCGTCCGAACGGCCTCTTCCAGCGTCAGGTCCCAGTAGTTGAGCGACTGCAGATTCCGCAACGTCCGCGGCGGCAGTGTGGGCACCGTTTCGTCATTAAACGGCGCCGTGACATCCGGGTACTCGACCTTCAATTGGGTCACCGTCAGGTCGGTCGCCGTTCCGGTGAACGCGCTTTTCGTGCGAGTGACGCAGCCGCCGCACACCAGTGCGAGCACCGCGCAAAGCGCCGCGAACCGCAGCCGGTCGCGCGGGCAATTGCTCGGTGGAAAACTCGCCATGCGGGACTCCAACTGCCAACCGCCTGTTCTTGCGTGAAGGGAACTTCGGACGGTCATGCCGAAGCGGACGGTCGTTCTACCTGTGATTCTTCGATCGATTGCGCCTCAAACGCCAATCAAACCGGTTCGTCCTAACATGCCGCGCTACCCTGGTCCCGTCGCCACCGGAGCATTCCCGTTCATCACCAGCAATCGGCAAAGTCGACGCAGTCGGCGCCGCCAGCGCCACCGTCATGATCCGGAGAGTGGTATGCTGTGGAACAAATTTGGCGGTTCGCCAGTCGACGCTAGGAAGACGTCGAGATCTGCCAGTTAAAAGGAGTGCGGTCCATGTCCGGTCCCTCTTCCCGCTCGCCGGCCAGCCGCGCTGGCTGGGAGTTGATCGACGAGGCATTGGATGGCATTCATCGAGCCGCCTTCGCTGCCGTGGATGCCAACGAATTCCACGAGACGCTCGCGAGATGCCTGCGGCCCGTCGGAGTGCTGCGCTGGTCCGTGTGGCAGTTGGACAACGGGATTTGGCGACGCTCCGTCAGCGACGGTCCAGAGCACGGCGATCGGGCTGACGGAGGCCACGCGATCGGGCCAGCCGCGGCAACCGAACCAACGCCTGTGGAACGGGGGCTCGGCGAACGCGTGGCTGTTGAACGCGTGCCCGCGAAACAAATGCCCGCGAAACAAATGCCTGTGGAACGCATCGTCGTGGAACGGGCGGTTTCCGCGGCTGCTTGGGAAGCCAACGCGTCGCGTATGGCGGTCGACGGCGACGCGCGAGCCGCTGCCGACGTGTCCCCTGGTGACCCGCAACAGCGAGGTTCCTTTGCGAGCGGTTCTTTCACGAGCGGTTCTTTTGCGAGCGGTTCTTTCGAGAGCGGTTCTTTCGAGACCCGTCCACGCGAGCACGGTTCGTCGAACGACGGCATGACAGGCGCGAACGCGCCGTCATCGATGG
>CAIXSC010000073.1 GCA_903921945.1 uncultured Planctomycetaceae bacterium | reverse complement strand
GGTAACTAACGGTTTCGATTTTGGATTTCGGAAACGTGAACGTATACGGCCCTTGTAGCAACTGCGCAAGCCCAGGGCAAGTGCCGCACAACCCGTCGTTCCCCACCATCCATCATTCCTTACCACCCGTCGTTTACCGACACCCCGCTTACCGCCACCCCATTTACCGCCGCACCGTAGGCGACGACTGGGCCGCCACTCCGCTCGCCGCCACCATACCGAACCCCGCTTCCAAACCGCCCAGCGTCTTCGGCTTGGCGGTAAACGAACCAATGCCAGTCACTGCTCCACTGATGGGTTTGACTCGGCCATGGACTTCGTAGGATCGATCTGGAGACCCGTTCTACGCACAATCCGTTGGCCTTCCGTAGTCTTTCTGGACGGCCTGGTTACGAACCTCGTCGAACGGATCGAACGTCAAGCAGCCTCGACGCCGGCCGAACGAGTATTCGTCCGCTACGTCTCTCATCTGCTTCCCAAGCTGCGCAAAACGCACCTCGCACGCCGCGCAGGTTGAATCAACCGGCAGCATGAAAACGCTGGTCGCGTCAGCGCTGAGTTCGGAGTCGTCGTGGCTGCGGCTTCCAGCGGCAGCGGAAATACCAATGCAATATATGATGAAAGGTATGTCATCGGGTTTTTGGCTGGGGCTGGAAGCCCCAACCACTGGCTAGGAAACCAAATCGCTCGCAAACCAGTTGTTCGATCGTCGCCACGTCTTCCAAGCATCTGAATCGGAAATCGGTTCCAGGTGCTGATCGTTTGCTCTGTTCCCGCCGGATGAAAGCTAACGATCGACGGCGTCCCACGACGAATCGGCGAACTCGCGATTGGTGCCCATCGCCGGAAAACCGGCCACTGGCTCGGCTCGTGGGAATTGATGCCGGATCGAATTAGCCTGATCGAATTAGCCGACTCGGCGCAAGCGGTCGGTTCGTGGCGAATCAACCGCGCTTCGGCGGCGCACAACGTTCGACGGCCAGTGCGCCTAGGCTGTGGATGCTCGTCATCAGAAAACAGCCAAGGCGGGTGCTCGACAGCGAAACATTCAATTCCAGGTAGCTCAACACAACGTTGTCCACGCTCGCGAAGAGCGCCACCCCCAAGAGCGACGCGCTCGCCATCGCCATGGCCAATAACGCCGCCGCGACACAGTGAAAGGCGACTCGCTGGCGAATCTGCAGTAGGAAAACCAGATAGGCGACTTCCATCGCCGCCATTCCCAGCGCTAGAGACACCCACGGTGGTAAACCGGTCGATTGCGGCGACCGCAAATGCTCCACGAGATCCGCCAGCCCAGGGCCTCCACCCATCGCCGCGCCAAGTAGCAACGCCACCGTCCACGGCCATCGCGCCGGATACTCGCTGGCCGCTCCCGAAGCCAACGCCGCAGCCCCCAGTTCCCCGTTCGTGTCGCTCGCCATCCGCCGCCTTCCCCGCTTTCAGCTCGCCAAACATTCGGCCAGCTCGCCAACTGTTCGCGCTCAGCGCTCCAAACATTCGCCCGGCTCGCCAACTGTCCGCGCTCAGCGCTCCAAACATTCGCCCGGCTCGCCAACTGTTTGCGCTCAGCCAACTCGTTGTTGGCGATTGGCTCACCAACGGATTGCTGGTGGTTGGCCGGCTAGCTCCACAGCGCGGCGATGGGGCGGCCGCCATCCGTGATGGGAACGGGTCGTGCTCCGTCCTTGAGTTCCGCGGCCGGGTCAATACCCAATGTCGCGTGGATGGTGGCGTGGAAATCGGGAATCGACACGGGCGACTCCACGACCTTTTTGCTCAGTTCGTCGGTCACGCCCCACGCTCCACGATGCCGCAGGCCGCCGCCGGCCAACACCATCGAAAACGTGGTGCCTTGATGGCCTCGGCCGCCTCCGCCGTCGAACTCCGCTGGCCGGCCAAACTCGGTCGCTACCACAACCAGCGTCTTGTCGAGCAAACGATGGTTTTCCAAATCCTCGATCAGCGTCGCCAGGGCGGCGTCCAGTTCACGAATCAAACCGTGTTGTTCGAGCTGGCCTTGGTTATGCGTGTCCCATCCCGTGCCGTTGATAAAGTTTAGATTGTGCGAGACTTCGATGAACCGCACGCCCGCGCCGACGAGCCGCCGCGCCAACAGGCAGCGTTGACCGAACTCGCCGCCATACCGCTCCCGCAGGGTCGACGGTTCCTCGTCGAGCTGAAAATGGCGCATGAAATTCGGACCCGCCAGCCGCAGCGCGTCGTCCTGGGCGGCTCGGTAATCGGCGAGCGGCGATTGGGGCGGAATCGCGTCTCGACCGGCGCCCAACAACCGTTCCCGTGACGACTGACGGCTCGACGTCACCCCTTCCGGCCGCGTGAATCCCGCCGGCCCGCTCTGCGTGTCGACCAGATACACGTATCCGTGCCGCGCCCCAAGGAACCCCGGCCCGCGACTGACGTTGGGATATCCGATCAGCATGTACGCGGGAACCGAAGCGTCGTCCGCGCCGCGCTGATGCGCCACGATCGAACCGATCGACGGATAAGTGACGGTGCCGCTAATCCCCCGGCCCGTGTGAACCAAGTTCGTCGCGAACGCATGCTCGTCCACCACCTTGTGGTTCACCGTGCGAACCACAGTCAACCGCTCCGCCATCCGCGCGGTCCGTGGCAGATGCTCGCAAAAACGCACGCCGGACACCGCCGTCTCGATCGAATCGTAATAACAGCCGGCCTTCTTTGGGCTCGCCTTCGCATCCCCCCGCGCCTTCGGATCGAAGGTGTCGATCTGAGCCATACCCCCGCCCAGCCAGAGAAAGATGCAGTGCTCGGCGGTTCCTCGAAGACGCTGTGACGACTCCCCGGACGGGCGCTCCGCCGCCATCCCGGTGCCCGTGGCCGTCATCGCGGACGCGGCTGTCACCGCCGCGCCGGCCGCCGCTTGCTGAAGAAAACCGCGGCGATCGGGATGGGATGTCGTCATGGGAAAACTCCGTGCGGACGTTCCACGGCTGGGGGTAGCGAAACGGCGACCATCCAATTCCCGGGCTAGCTCAACCCGGTCAACGGGCCATCGCCGCAGAAATCGGGATTGCCAAAGCGGGGTAAATGGTGGCCCATGCCGTGGGCCAACGATAACAACAGGCGGTTGTGCGACAGCTTGGGGAAGCGGATCGAGCGGCCCATCTTGAAATCCAGTCCGTTGCCGACAAGCACGAACGGGATGTTGTCGAGCGTGTGCGAATTGCCTTTGCCCAGTTCGTTGGTCCAGACGATCAAGGTGTTGTCGAGCAAGCTGCCGACGCCGCCCGGCTCGGGCGTTTCCGCGAGCCGCTTCGTCAGATACGCGAGTTGCTCGCAGTACCAGCGGTTGATCCGGGTCAGCTTGTCTTGCGACTTTTCGTCGTTGTCCGGATTGTGCGACAGCTCGTGGTGGCCCTCTTCGATGCCGAGCCACCGCATTTTGGCTTGGCCCACCGAGTTGGTGAACTGGAAGGTGGCGACGCGGGCGAAATCGGCGGCCAAGCTATGGACCAACAGATCGATTTGCATGCGGCTCAGCCGCGGCATGTTGTCGTTGTCCTCTTTAACACCCGGTTCCAGCTCGGGCGCCGCGTGGTTCGCTGTTTCAGCGTTTTCCGGGCTGGTCAGCTCCCGTTCCATCTCGCGGACGAATTCCGCCTGTTGGGCAAGCAACTGGCGGTCTTCACCGCTCACCGCCGCCTCAATCTTTCGCAGATCGTCGCTGACGGCATCCAACACGCTGCGAAGCGCCTGGCGGTCTTTGCGACGCCCGTACAACTTGTCCAGCAACCGGTACGGATCGTCGATCGGGGCCAGCGGTTGGTTGGGCCCCGAGTAAGACATTCGCGTCCAAGTATCGGCACGCTCGGGCACGAGCACACCGAGTTCCAACGAGCCGAATCGCGTGCGGGTTTCCGGACGGGATTGAAGATGATTTTTCAGCTCCTGATCGATCGAAATGCCGCTCGACCAGCCCGCTGGCGTGTGCGAGCCGCCCTGGATGTTGCCGGGGAACAGCTCGATGCCAGTCAGCAAGCAGCCGATGCCGCGCATGTGATTGTCGCCGTCGCCGCGTACTTTGTCGCAGACGCCGTGCAGGGTGAGCACGCGATCGCGAAACGGCTCCAGCGGTTCCAAGCTTGGCTTGAACGCGGCGAGCGGTCCCTCGGCATCGGGCCAGAAATTGCCAGGCACCACGCCGTTCGGGCTGAACATGACGATCAACCGCTGCTTACGCTGCCCTTGATTCGCGAAGCCGAGGCTCGGCAAATTCATCAAAAACGGCAACGCGGCCGCACTCAGTCCCAACGAGCGTAGAAACTCACGGCGGCTGGCGAAGCGAGGCATGGAAAAACCTTTCAGTTCGAGGCACACGCGTACGAAGCGGCAATCGTGGCGACGAGGCTGCGGATGCTGAAGTTCTCCGCCGCGAATCGCTCGCGCAACCGCCGCTGCTCTGGTTCAGCGGCCGCTCGGTACGGCTGTTTCACCCAGTAATGATACAACTGCTCCACGAACGCGTCACGCGTTTCCGTTGTTGTCGTCAAAAAGCGAGCCAGTTCGCGAGCCCCGCGGAACCGGATTTCCTCGCCGTCGCGGCTGAAGTACATACCCGAGTCGTCGATCGGGCGCCCTTTCTCTTCGCGACGCAACCGGCCGGTCGCGTCGAACGCCTCGAGAGTGAACCCGAGCGGATTGATCAGGTTGTGGCACGAACGGCAGCTCTCCGAGCCGGTCTGCAAGGCGACTCGTTCGCGGGTTGTCAGTTGCGGGTGCAGATCGGGCGACAACGGCGCGACCGCCTCGGGCGGCTGTTTCAACGACCGCCCCAGCAGGCTGCGCGACAAGAAGACTCCGCGGTGGATCGGCGAACTGGTGGCTGTGTACGCGAACGCGGACAACAAATAGGGGTGCGTCAGCAGCCCCGCCCGCTGTCCCGGGTCGAGCGGCACGTCGCGAAACGTGGCCGCCGCCAACGCTTCCGCCAACCCGTCGCCGGACGTTGATTCGGCGGCCGGCGGCGCGTTGGAGCCGGCTTGGTAGAAGGCGGCGAGCCGCGGCGTGAGCGGCACCGATTCGGCCGTCAGCAGCGTGCGAAAATCGGCCGCCTCGCCGCCGACAATTCGCTCGACGAAGAGCTCGACCGATGTCCGAAGATCGGCGGCCAGCACGGGTGAGAACTCGGGGAACAACGCCGAGTCTTTCGCGATATCGGGAGCGTCGTCGATCCGCAACCATTGACGGAAGAAGTCCGCCAGTTTCGCTTGCGCTCGCGGATCGGATGCCATGCGCTGCGCGTGCCGCAACACCACGGCCGGATCGGACAGTTGGCCTTGGGAGGCGGCCGCGAGCAACGGCGGATCGGGCAACGAGTCCCACAGGATCCAGGACAAGCGGGCCGCGATGTCGTACGCGTCCGGCGGCCCGTCGGGAACCTCGACCAGCAAGAACCGCGGCGATTTCAGCGTTCGCAGCACCACACGTTTGACAGCCGTTTCGATGTCCGGCCCGGCGGTGAACGGTTGGTCGATGAGCGTCGCGGCTTGCTCGTCGGTCAGCGGTCGGCGAAACGCCAACTCGACAAACCGCCGGCAGAATTTTTTCACGCGTTCGACACGTTCGCCCTGCGGCAGGTCATCGGGTTTGGCGTTGGCCAGCTCCGGCAAGCGGGCCGCCACGTAGGCGGCCGTTTCCAACGCGGCATCCGTGGCAGCTTGGTCCCAAGCCTTCGAAACCGAAGCGCCACGTTCGTAGCCGATGCTGCGGTCGTCCGGTGGAAACGCGGTCGTGACGACGAAGGTTTCGGGCACGGACGCGGTTCGCAAGTCGCGGTCCGTCAGCGGCTCGTCGACCGTTCGCCGCGGCTTGCGCCACCACAGCCCGATGGACGCGGTCTTCTCCTTGAACTTGAAGAAGTCGAGCCGCAGCGGGTAGGCGCGGCCGCCGAGCAGCTTGATCGACTGGCGGAATTCGACTCCGTCGCCCGAACGCACCCACGCGTCGATCAAGGCGGTCTGAGTATGGTTGACGAACAACCGCGCGCCATTCTCCGTCTTCAACACGAACTCGTACTCGCCCGTCTCCGGCGCGACGATCGAGCCATTCCAGCGCATCGCGAATTCGGGAGGCTCGATCTTCGTCGGATCGGGGCTGGAGTCGCGAAACTGGAACAGCACCGCCGGATCGACGCGTTCCAACACCCGGTTCTCGCGGCTCGTCTGCCGCTTCTTGTAGTACTCGGCACGCAAACCGGCCGCGGTCGGCCAAGCGGCTTGCGGCCGGAAGGCGCCGATCAGATCGGCGAGCGCCTGTTGGTATTGCCGCACGGTCAACCGCGAGAGCTCGACGCGCGGCGGCTTGCGACGCGCCTGGGCGGTCGGCGAATAAAACGACTCGTGGATGTACGCCGCCGCCGCCCGCGCGTCCTCGCCCACACAGAGCTCCGCCGCGTCCTTCGGCATCGTGTCGTGAATCAGTTTCGATAGCTCGTTGATCGATTTGTCCCCCACCAGCCCATGCGGGTAATGCTCGGCATGCCCCTGCCCCTCCGCGCCGTGACAACCGGCGCATTGATCGGCGTAGATCGCGCGTCCGCGTTCGAGCAATGCCTGCCCTTGAAGAGGCTGCGCATGGTTGCCAGCCGACGCGTTACCAGCAGGCGCGTTGCCAGCAGGCGCATTGGATGGCTGGCCGTGAACGGGTGGCGTATTGAGCAGAGCGAGGCAGGCGATGACGAACGTGGTCGCGGCGAGGCGGTTGGCGAAACGAGCGGCAAAACGCGTGACGGAACGAGCGGCGAAACGCGTGGCGGAACGAGTCATTGGACTTCCCCTTTGGTGACTCGCATGAAGACTTCCTCGAGCGACGTGATATGGCTGCCGAACTCGGCGATGCGCAAGCCGGCCAAAATCATCGCCCGCAACATTTCCGCCTCGTCTTCGCGTTGACCGTTGTGGGCGAACCGCACGGAATCGCCTTCGACCTGGACACGACTGATGCCCGGCTGTTGCCCGAGCCAGCCTTCGATCGGCGTGGTGTCGCCCAACACTCGGAGTTTCACTTCGCGGTTCGGCACAAGCTTGCTGCGGATTTCATCGACGGTGCCGTTCACGAGCAGCCGGCCGCGTTCGATGATCGCGACGCGATCGCACATTTCCGCCAGTTCCGTGAGGATATGGGAACTGATGAGGATCGATTTTCCGATCGCGGCAAGGTGGTTGATCATGTCCCGCAATTCGATTCGGGCGCGGGGATCGAGGCCCGCGGCCGGCTCGTCCATGACCAATGCTGGCGGATCGTGGATCAACGCTCGCCCCAAGCAGAGCCGTTGCTTCATGCCTTTGGAGAGTCCGCGGATCGGCTTTTCCGCCAGCTCATCCAGGCCGGTGAAACTCATTACGCGGTCGAGTGCCCGCCGCCGGTCGCTGCCGGCCAGTCCGTAGGCCCGCGCGAAGAAATCGAGGTATTCGTGGCAGTTCACGTTCGGATAGGTGCCGAACGCGTCGGGCATGAAACCGAGTCGCTGACGCACTCGATCAGGGTCCTTGATCACGGAATAGCCATCGACCAGCGCGTCGCCGTAGGTCGGGTTATCCAGCGTCGCCAGGATCCGCATGCTGGTCGTCTTGCCGGCTCCGTTCGGCCCGATGTAGCCGAACACTTTGCCCGCCGGCACATCAAACGAAATGTCGTTGACAGCCCAAGTCTGCCCGAACTGCCGATGAAGTCGACGAATCTCGATCATCGCGCGCCCTCCACCCGAAACAAACGCCGCGCATTGTCGGTGGTCTGCCGAGCGAATTCGCGGAGCGACTGTCCGCGCGCCGCAGCGACACAGGCGGCCGTGTGAACCGTCATCGCCGGCTCGTTCGGCCGCCGGCTGCGGAACGGATGGGGCGACAGGTAGGGCGAGTCGGTTTCGACCAGAATGCGATCGGCCGGCACGGACGCGGCTACCCGCCGCAACTCATCCATCTTTTTGTAGGTTACCATGCCGGCGAAGCTGAGGTGCAATCCCATGCTCAGGCATTCTTCGGCCGTGGCAGCGGCGCCGGCGAACGAATGCATGATGCCGCGAACCGGACCGCGTTGGGTCGCTTCCCGCAACATCGCGAGCATGTCCGCTTCGCAATCGCGCATGTGGATGACGATCGGCAGATCAAGCCGCTGGGCGAGCCGCAGGTGGCGGTCGAAGTAATCTTGTTGGGTCTCGAACTTGACCATGTCCCAGTAGCGGTCAAGTCCCGTTTCGCCGACCGCCACCACCTTGGGAAGCGCGAACAGCCGCTCGACTTCGGACCAGTCGCCCGCCCCCGCCTCCGCGCAGTAGTTCGGATGAATACCCGCCGCGGCGAACAACGGAGCGTGGCCGGCCGCAAGTTCCACAGCCAACCGGCTGGAAGCGAGCGTTGTGCCGACGACGAGCATCGAGCGGACGCCCGCGGACGCCGCCCGCTGGAGCACATCGGGCAGCGACTCGGAAAACTCTTCGCTATTGAGATGGGCGTGGGTGTCGAACAGTTCCACGCCAGCGAGGTCGAGCGTATCGAGCCCGAGGTCGCTCGCCGAGTTGCCCACGGCCGCTAGTGTCCCGCGTGGGCGCCACCGGCGCTACCGGCGGCGTGCGTCCCCGCCGAACCGCGACCACTGCCGCTCAACGCTTCGGTCAACATGTCGCGATGGGCCTTGGCTTCGCCGAGCGCTTCTTGCAACAGCACAACGGCGTTGGGAACCATGCCGATATCCTCGATCGCCTCCTCCAAGGCGGCAATCACGCCCGCCTGCCGCCGCAACGATTCGCGGACCAGATAGTCGACGGATAGATCGGTGTAGCTGGTGAACGCCAACGGAAAATCGCCGCTCTCAGGCGCACCGCCGTTATCGAGCACCCAAGTCGACAAACGCTCGGCCGTTTCCACCTGCTGATTGCCGACATCCAGCAACGTTTCCAAAGCCGACTCGCGGCCCGGATAGCTCCACGGCCGAGCATCGCGCAGGTAGGCCGGCAAGGTGCGGTTCACCACTCGGATCACCCGATTGAGAATCGCATTGGTCGTTTTCGAACTCATCTTTCGTGTCCCCCGGCCTAGCCGAGAATGTGCCGAGCCGCCTCAAGAGACCATTCGTGCAGCCAAGACCAGCCCACGATCAAAAACAGCAGCGGGGCGGCAACAAGGCAAACATACGCCGACTGGAGCCACGGACTGGTAAGTTCGCCCGGGCGACGCTCTTTCGGTTCGGCATCGATCGTCAACACCTTTACGACCCGCAAGTAGTAAAACAGGCTGATCGCCGTGTTCAGGCCGCCAATCACCAACACCGCCAACAGGAAGTTCGCCGGCGTGCCAACCGCCGCCGACAACTTGTAACCGTTGGCCAACGGAGCGAAGACCGCGAACTTGCCAATGAAGCCCGCCAACGGCGGCAAACCGATCAGGCTGAACAACGCGATCGTGAAACACACCGTCAACACGGGCGACCGCCGGATCAGCCCCGAGTAGTCTTCGATCTGCTCGGTGCGGTACGCGTTTCGCCAGAAAGCGATGATCGCGAACACCGTCAAGTTCATGAACATGTAGACAAAGAGGTAGATCGACAGGCCTGAGACCGCCTCGGTCGCGGCCGTGGCATCCAAATCGGCCATCACCAGGAAGGCCGGAACCGCCATCATCATGTAGCCGGCGTGAGCGATCGTCGAATACGCGAACAACCGCTTGATGTTCGTCTGGCCATACGCCGCCAAATTGCCGAAGGTGCAGGTCAACACGGCGAGCAAGGCGATCAACTTCGCCGCGAAGCCCCGCACCGGCGCCAGTCGTTCGAGCGTCACGCGCCGTGCGAGTGTCGCAATCTCGCCCGGTTGCGGCGTAGCCGCCGCAGCTTCCGCCTCTGACTTCACATCAGCCGGTTTTTCTTCGGCCGGTTTTTCTTCGGCCGGTTTCGCATCGGCTGGTTTCGCATCGGCCGGTTTCGCATCAGCCGGCTTCGCATCAGCGGGCTTTGCATCGGCCGGTTTGTCATCAGCCGGCTTCGCATCGGCTGGT
>CAIXSC010000072.1 GCA_903921945.1 uncultured Planctomycetaceae bacterium | reverse complement strand
GTGCTAGCCGACGTCAACGTCGACATTCTGTTGGTGCTGTTCCCGCTGGACATTGCGCCCATGGGACCGCTGCCGGGCGATCCGGATCGGCTCAGGCCCGAAAGGGATTACCCCGTATGGCGCAGCCGTTTGCCGGAAGGCTACGTGATGCTCGACGAGGTGCGACTCGAAGCGCCGCTTCATCGGTAGCCCAAGACAGCGTCGGTGGCAGCTTCCTCTTGGCACGACGGACATCCTGTCCGTCGCGAGCATGTCGAACTGGCTGCCACCGTCGCGAGCACGTCGAATTCCCGATGGAATCTCGCTTGTCTTCGGATGCTAGCCTTGGCGCCACTTATAGATGGGAAGGTGGCGGTAGTAGACTTCCAGCATGTAGATGCACAAGCACGTTTCGTACAGGCGTCCGCCGTGCGAGCCCCAACGGTCGTTCTCCGGGGCCCAACTGCCCGCTTCTTTGCCAGTCTTTGTCTGGTTCTTCGGGATCACTTCGCGCATCACCGCGTTCCACTTGTCCCAGGCGTCGCCTTCCATGTGGTGAGTGACCTGCGTCGCGTAGTACCAGTAGTAGACGTTTTGGTTATCGAAATCCCAGCGGATCGGGTTTTCCAGCACCACTTCCACCCCCCGAGCCAACCGGGGATCGTCGTGCTTCCAGCCCAGGTACTGGCGGCATAACAATCCTTCCGCCGTCATGGTTTCCGTCGAACCTTGACCAGGGCGGTAGCCGTACTGCGACCCGTCGTCGTTGGCGACCGTGTCGAGGAACTTCATGATGCGTTCCAAGGTCGGGCTTGGGACCTCTAAACCGGCCATCAAGGCGCTCTGCAGCGCCATGACATACCAGCCAGTCACCGACGTGTCGCTGTCCGATCCCGGCGTGTACCGCCATCCACCCTCGGGAGCCTGGATCTTCACCGCGTAGTCGATCGCTCGCTGCGCCGGCGCCCGGTACTCTTTGTCTTTCGTCATGCCATACAGTTCGCAGATCGCGATCGTGGCTTGCCCCTGGGCGTACAGCATTTGATGATGCACACCCTCGTGGTAGAACAGGCCGTCGCGATCCTGCATCTTGAGCAGCGCCGCCCACCCCTTCGCGACTTCCTTCTTGAAGTCGCCTTCTTTATGCGTATGGCCAGCGCCTTGAAACGCCAACAGCGCCATCGCGGTCGCCGCGCAGCGATTCTCGAGTCCAGCGCCGTTCGGGTAGGGGCCAGTCAAGCTCCAAGTGCCCGAAGACTCCTGGTTTCGCTTTAGCCATTCCAAACCGGCTCGCACCGCCGCCTCGGTCGTCACGGTGCCGCCGTACTTGCCGAGCAACGCTTCTTTCATCCCCTTTTCGCGGCCAGTCAGCGCCATGCCGATCGTGGGCGCTTCGACCGTCGAGGTGGAATTGAAACCGTCCAGCGCCACTTCCATCTCGGGCGGCGCGGCGAACGGATCATTGGCGGCCACCAAATCCTTCGACAAAACGGGCTTCTCGACCTCGACCTCTTGCATGAGCCCGTTGGTCAGCTCGTCTTCCTCCAACTGCACGCCGATCTCCTCGGCGTACACCGCCTCGATTTCCATCGTCCGCTTCCCGGACGTTGCGAAGCCGAGGATTGCGAGCACCACCAGCGCGACTGCGTGGATGATGGCGCTGACAAGCCACGGCGGCGAACCCTGGATCACCTTCTCTTCGAGCGTCTCTTCTTCCTCTTCCTCGTCTACGACGATGACCGGAGTCGCCGGCCCGCCGACCACCACGGGCCGCGCCCCGGACGTTCCCACGGGGACCGGTCGAGCCACACTGACAGGAGCAACGCTGACAGGAGCAACGCTGACAGGAGCCGTGCTGGCCGCCGCCACTGGCCTTGGAGCCACCGACACGGGCGTTCCGGAAACCTCGGTCGATCGACTCGGGACTGGAGCGATCGGCGCCGCCACGGGTGTCGCGGCCGGGACAGCCACCGGGCTCGCCGCACCAGCTACCGCTGCTCCGCCGACGAACGCTGCGGCGGAACTAGGGGCGGCGGAAACAGTGGCGCTGGCCACCGGAGTGACTCCGCTGGGGGTTACTGGAGCGACCGGCTTCGTCGTTGCCGGCGACGCTTGCGGCTTTGGGGAAGGGCTGGGGCTGAGCGGAATGTTGGCTGGACCGGGGAGCGGCGATGACGTGTTGCTGGGCAACGGCAAGGAACTGGCAGACGGAGCTTGCGAGGGAGCGGCAACGGCAACGGCCACAGGGGTGGCGGCGGACGGAAACCCTGGGCGAGCGTAGTTGGCGGCACCGTAACCGGCCGCCGGATATTGGCTTGCCGGAGCCGCTGCGGCAGGATAGCTGCCCGTCGGGTAAGACGATTGTCCGGCCGCAGGGTAGCCGCTTGCCGGGTAACCCGTCGCCGGATAGGCCGCAGGTTGAGCGGTCGGATAAGACTGGTTGTAACCGGCGGGTTGAGCCTGCCCGTAGCTGCCCTGGCCATAGACAGGCTGACCTTGCGCTGGCTGCCCCTGCGTTGGCTGTGCGTAGCCTGACTGCCCGTAACCCGATGCCCCATAACCTGTCTGCCCGTAGCCTGGCTGCGCGTAACTTGGCTGCGCGTAACCCGGCTGCCCGTAGGCGGGCTGAGCATAACCGGCGGGTGCGGATCCGGCTTGTCCATAGCCCGGCTGCGCGTAACCCGGTTGGCCATATCCCGGCTGCGTGTAACCTGGCTGCCCGTAGCTTTGCTGTCCGTAGCTCGGCTGTCCTGGCGCAACCTGACCGTGTACGGTCTGTCCGAGATTGGTTTGGGGATAGTTCGGCTGACTGGATCCGGGCTGGCCGTAGGCCGCGGTTCCGTAGGCGGGGGCAACAGGAGCCGCAGCTGGATAGCCCGCAG
>CAIXSC010000071.1 GCA_903921945.1 uncultured Planctomycetaceae bacterium | reverse complement strand
GGTTCTTGAGCGAGACGATTCGTCTGCGAGTGCTCGCCAATCTAACGACCCGCGCCGGGGCGGAAGTTGAAACGCAGACCAATTGAACCGTGTGCCGATGGGCGTCGACCCGCTTGGAGCCAGTGGCCTGCGTACCAATCGGCGCTTCAATCGGCCCGTGAGCCTGCTCATCAATCGGCCCTTGAGCCGGCCCGTCCGTCAGCCCACCATCCGGCCCACCCATCGGTCCGTTCGTCAACTCGGCGTGGGAAGATCGAGCTTACGACACGCGGCGGCCGGATGTCTTGGGGATGGTTGCAGCCATCAGGCGAATCCCCGGTTGCCGACTTTCGCCAAGCCGACGCGTTAGACGACGATTTCGGTGAACTCGCCCGCATTGTCGGCAAACGATTCGACGGGAATGTCGAGTCGATGGAGCAACGTGAGGTACAAGTCGCCGAGCGCCCGTTCCGATGGCTGCCGGAGATAGCGACCGTGTTTCAAACCGACTGACTTGCCGCCCGCGAGCACCAGCGGGTAGTTCCTCGCGTTATGCGTGGTGCTCGTGCCGCTTCCATACAGGCAAACGGTGTTGTCAAGCAGCCGTTCATCGGCTTCCCGCACGGTGGCGAGCCGATCGAGGAAGTAGGCGTACTGCTCGGCAAGGAACCGGTCGTACTTGGCCCAATTGAGCATGTTGCCATGGGAGAGCCCGTGGTGGCCATTTCCCAATCCGATGATGGCCGGGAAACGATCGCAGATCCCAACGCCGTCCTCGGCGCCGATCTGGTACGTAGCCACTCGCGTCGTGTCGGTCTCGAATGCGATCACGATGAGATCGAACATGGTCCGGATGAACTCGGCGGGACCCGCCGGCGAGACATCCAGGTTGATACGATTCGGGTCGACTTGCGGCAGCGCCTTGTCGAGCCAAGCTTCGGCGCGAACCAGCCGAGTTTCCACTTCGGACAACGATTGCAGGAATTCATCCAGCCGCCGCTGATCGGGTTGCCCGAGTCGTTGGCGGAGCGATTTGGCATCGTCGAGCAGGAAGTCGACGCGGCGCCGTCCGCTGGCCAAAGCTCGTTGACGGGACGCCTTGTCGCCGTCCGCGGGTTGGGTGAAGAGCCGTTCGAAGATCCGCCGCGGCGTCGATTCCGCGGGAATCGCTCGCCCCTGGCCGTCAAACGAAATCGTCGTCGTTCGACTCTTCGGACCAACGCCGCCGTTGCTCGACATCACCAGCGACGGAACTCGGGTTTGATGGCCCAGATGGCGGGCGATCAGTTGGTCGAGCGAAATGGAATTGACGAGGTTTTCGCGAATGTCGGCGCCGGTCAGCCAGACATCGCCCGTGTTGTGGCCGACGAGCGCCCGGCTGGTGGCGTGCGACAGATTGCCGAGAATCGTCAGATCGGCCCGCCGCGCGGCCAGCGGTTCGAGTGGCTTGGTGAATTGGTAGTCGGCCCCGTCCGTGTGCGGGAACCAATGCCACTCTTCATGCTCGGGTTTGTCCTTGCCGGGCAGGGCCACGCCATTGCCGAAGAAGAACGCGCAAAACCGGCGGGGACGCGGGGCGTCGGCGGGCGCCGCCGCCGATGCCGAAACCGCCGGGCTCATCGCTTCCAGCCACGGAAGCGCGACGCCGAAGCCTAAGCCGCGAAGCAGTGTTCGCCGATCCAATCGCCATGCTGAACTGACCATGGTGGGCCTTTCCTTTCGTAGCGTGCGTTCCCAGCTTATCTTCCAAGAGTTACCGATTCCTCTGAACTCGAACACGATCGGAACGGATCAGCGAGTTTGAAACGACTCGCTTTGCACGACCAGTTCCACGAGCGTTCCAAGCCCATCGCCACGTGCACGTAGTTTAGCGGCGAGCGAGTCGGCCGTTTCGATGTCCGCGAGGTTTAGGGTCCGGCCGAGCGCGTAGGCCAGCAGCTTGCGGGCGGCCGCTTTGCGGAGCGCTTCGGGCTTCGACCGTAGGAGTTCGGCTTGCAGTTCCCGCAAGCCATGGACTGTCGTGCCGGTGGGAAGTTCGGCGGCCGCTTCGACCGGCTGGCTGGTGCGCCGCCGTCGCAGTTCGGCCCCGACTCCTTCACGCTGCCAGTTGCCCACCGCGTCGTATTCTTCGAACGCCAAGCCCCACGGGTCGATACGGCGATGGCAACCTGAACACGCCTTCGATTCGCGATGCGCGGCCAGCAGTTGCGCGACGGTCGTCGCGCGGTTCTTGGGATCTTTGCGTTCCAGTTCCGGGACATTGGGCGGCGGCGGTGGCGGTGTTTCATCCAGCAAATTCTTGAGCAGCCACATCCCGCGCTTGATCGGATGCCCTTCAACGCCGTCGGAAGTCCCCGCCAGAATGCCCGCATGGGTTAACACGCCGCCGCGATGGTGTTCGGGAGACAGCGCGACCCGGCGGAACTCGGGGCCGCGAACG
>CAIXSC010000070.1 GCA_903921945.1 uncultured Planctomycetaceae bacterium | reverse complement strand
GGCAGCGAGCGAACGTGGTGTCATGGAAGGCAGTCGCATGTCGGAAGCCGGTAGGGGCGTCTTGGCGGGGATCGATGCGGTTCGCTAGCCGCCCACCTTTTTCGGTTGGTAGTCGTGCGGACGCTTGCGCAGCACTTCGGCCTTGAGGATCTTGTCGGCGGGGGTGCGGCTACGGTTGGGATCGCGGCGCTGGAGTTTCACCAACACGTCCATCCCCTCGACCACGCGGCCAAATGCCGTGTGGCGGCCATCCAGATGCGGCGTCGGGCGGAACGTCAAAAAGAACTGCGATCCGCCGGTGTCCTTGCCCGCATGCGCCATGCTCAACGTGCCGCCGAAATGATGACGGTAGTCCGCTCGCTCGCATTCGCAGAAAATCTCATAGCCCGGGCCGCCCGTTCCCGTTCCCTCGGGACAACCGCCCTGCGCCATGAATCCCGGGAGCACTCGATGGAATGTCAGCCCATCGTAAAACTTCTTCTCGATCAGGCTGACAAAGTTGCCGACCGCCTGCGGCGCTTGATTCTCGAACAGTTCGATGACAATCGCGCCCTTGTTTGTCGTCAACTTCACTCGGGGCAGATCGTTCGCCGCCGACTCCTTCTCCCGCACCGCCAACTCGTCTTTCCAAGCCTGCTGGAATTTCGCGATATCTTTGAGGTAAAGCTCGCCTTCCTCATCCAATTGCCCGAGCACAAACGCCTGCTGCAGGTATTTCTGGGCCGTGTCGAAGTCGTTCGCGCTGAAGGCGGCCATGCCCGCGAGCGCCGGCAATCGCTTTTCCGTACACTTGTTCGCCAACAGCAAGTTGGCGATCGCGAGCGCTTCGCTGTAGTCGTCGCTCGCCATCGCGTTGTTGGCCAGTCCGAGCAGCGCCATGGTCACGGCCGGGTCGTCGTTGGGCTTGGCCGCGTACGCCGCCATACCGGCGTCGCGCAACCGCGGCAACAGCCCGTTGGCTTGCTCGACACGCTCGGTAAACCGTTTCCGCAGCGTCTCGCGTTCCGCCGCCGGGGCGGCCCCGAACTGCGTTTGAATCTCGCTCAACTCTTTATCGATCGCCTGCCACTCGGCAAAGACCTTGGGGAAATCCTCGGCCTTGGCCTTTCCCGCCGCGGGCTGCGCGGGCGCCGTGGTGGCGGGCGCGGGTTTCGCCGCTGCGGGTTTCGCGGGCGCGGGTTGGCCGGGCGCGGGTTGGCCGGGGGCCGTCTCCTGAGCGGCCACCGTGCGGGGATTGAAACCAGCGAGTCGCGGGTCGCTCGACGCGGCCCATGTCCATGCCGACCATCCGGCCGCCGCCCACACCGCCGCCCGTAACGCCTTCCGCCGGAGGATCATTGCTTCACCATGTAAAAAGAGTGCGAACGAACAACAGGAGACCGCGGCGAGCGACACTCGCCGCCACGCGCCCGGCAGCGTGCGAACCACGCGCCGGGGCTGGGATAACCGTGCGAATGCCGCGACCTACTTCACCTTGTTCGGCTCGTACTTGTGGTCGCGTTTGCGGATCACTTCCGCCTTGACGATCTTGTCCGGCTCGGGCTTCACCGGCGCGTCTGGATCGATCCGCTGGAGCTTGGCGAGCACATCGAGCCCCTCGACGACACGGCCGAACGCTGTGTGCCGGCCGTTCAGGTGCGGCGTCGGGACGAATGTCAGGAAGAACTGCGAACCGCCCGTGTCTTTGCCGGCGTGGGCCATGCTGAGCGTGCCGCGGAAGTGATTGCGATGGTTCGGCTTTTCCGTTTCGCAGAAGATTTTGTAGCCGGCGTCCCCGGTGCCGTTGCCGATCGGGCAACCGCCCTGCGCCATGAAGTTCGGCAGCACGCGGTGGAACACGCGGCCATCGTAGAACTTGCTCTCCACCAGGCTGACGAAGTTTCCGACCGTCTCCGGCGCTTCGTTCTCGAACAGTTCGACGATGATGTCGCCCTTGGAGGTGGCGAGCTTCACGCGGGGAAGGTCGTTCTTCTCGGCTTCCTTCTTTCGTGTTTCGAGCTCGGCGGGCCAGAGCTGTTTGTAATCGGGGAGGGCGCTCTGGAACTTCTTCGCGGTCTCGTTGTTGAGCACACCGGCTTCCTGGGCCCGCGCGAAATAGGCCTCGGCTTTGGCGAATTCGTTCACACAAAAGGCGGCCGTGCCAGCGAACTGGTAGATCTCCGGAACTTCGCATTGATTGGCGATCAACAGCTCGGCCAGTTCATACGCGGGCTCGAAGTCGTCGTGTTCGATCGAGTCGGCGACAAAGCGGACGAGGAAGCGCGTGAGATTCAGGTCGACATTGGGCGCGGCGATGTAGGCCGCCTTCCCGGTGGCCAGCAACTGCGGCATCAGCGCTTCGCCCCGCGCGATCGCGGCGTCCCACTGCTTCTTCAGCGCTTCCGTTTCCGAATCCGGCGCCGTCTGGAACTTGATCTTGATCTCCCGCAGTTCCTTGATCACCGCCTTCCAGGACGCGAGCAGCGCTTCGAACTTCTTGGCCGCGTCCGGATCGGCCGCCGCCTCGGGAGCCGGCTTGTCGGGAGCCGGCTTCTCGGGAGCAGCTGGTTTTTCGGCTGGCTTCTCAGCTGGCTTTTCCGCGGGCTTCTCGGCTGGCTTTTCCGCGGGCTGCTCGGCCGGCTTTTCAGCCGGCTTTTCCGCTGGCTTCTCGGCCGGCGTCTCCGTTGGTTTTTCGGCTGGTTTTTCGGCCGCAGGGGCATCCTTCGCGGCCGCGTCTTTGGCATCCTGGGCGCGGGCGGGG
>CAIXSC010000069.1 GCA_903921945.1 uncultured Planctomycetaceae bacterium | reverse complement strand
GGCGACCTGTATCCGCCGAACGCTTACCTATCTCTTTCATGGATTGCCTCCTAGCTCGCCGATACGCCAGATCTCGCCAAGACGATATCGTTCAAGCCAATGCTGCAGGCTGTCTGGTTCGACACGTTGCAGTTTGGTGCCGTTTCTGTATTCGCATAACAGAACGGAATCGGCGTGGTCCGTCAGGGCCGAGACAAGCTCATCCGAGTGAGTTGTAACCACAAGTTGTGTGCGTTTCGATGTCTCGACGAGCAGATCGGCTAATATCGATACCGCATCGGGATGCAAGCCAAGCTCGGGTTCCTCGATGCACAGCAGTGGAGGAGGCGTGGGTGAAAGAAACAACGCCAGCATCGCCATGAATCGGATCGTGCCATCGGAAAGGCGAGTGGCGGGCACAGGTGCTTTAAGGCCATCTTCGTGCAGATAGAATTGGACCGTGCCACCCTGGATTCGCGTGCTGAACCGCTGATAGCGCGGCAAAAATGTCGATAACAAACGATTAAACTCGGCGCTGGCGTCGCTGTGCTGGATTTCATTTAGCACTAAGCCAAGGTTGCGGGAGTCTGGCAATTAGACATCCGTCGGGAGATCCGCCGGTTGGGGTTGCCTGAGGGCGGCGTACCGCCCGAAACTCCATTCGCGGAACATTTGAATCCGTGAAAACTGCCGCCCTAACCATGTCAGTTCTGGATAAAGATCGGGATCTTTCCGCTGTGATAAGACAGACTTATCTGGAACCAGGCTCTCCCGCGTCAGTTGTCGCTGAACACGTGGTGCATCGACATGGTGCGAAGGTGGCGGGGTAGTCGTCGTTGTTGTGGTGGTTGTAGTGGTAGTTGTAGTGGCGGTGGTCGTGAAGGTGGTTGTTTGTCGCGTGTTCAACACTGGCCGCCCTTGTTGAAAGCGGTAGTAAAAGTACACGTCGTCTATACTCGCGTTGCGGTGGTCGCCGTGTCCCTTCCACAGCCACTCTCTCGAGCCGCCTCCGTCGCGGATTGCGGCGGCGAATGCGGTGGGAGTTGAATGGAGCAATTCGATCGCCTCGATGAGGTTGGATTTGCCTGAGGCGTTCGGCCCGATCAAGACGTTTAACGGTGTGAGTTCGATAGGGGCCGACTCAGGTGGGAAAGAAAGTAGTCCGGAGAGCTTGATGGATCGGAGGAATGGCATGTTTGCTTCACACATGGGTAAGGACTAGATCAGCGTGGATCTCGGCAATCCATTTTAGCCGTACTAGTCGATGGCTCTTATTTCCAGTCGCTTCGCTTGGCGGGGCCGAAGCTCGCTTTCACACCAGCCGGCGCCTTCGGCTTGGCGGTAAACGAGGAAGCATGACGGTAAACGCGGAAGGCTGCTCGCTTCGGCTTAGAACGGATAAAACCAAACGGGATTTGGACGGTTCTTGGGCGGGACGGGGTGGACGGCGCGCTGGGGGTTGCGGAGGAACCATTCGCCGCCGTCGCAGTCGTACAGCTCGACGCTGCCCACGATCACGCCCCGCGGCAAATTGTCCAGGTCGACATCCGTCATGTCGAACTCGTCCGCGATTTGACGCTCCTCGTCGTCCGTGTAGCGCTTCAGGCCCGCGTAGATCAGGATCCGTTCCCGGATCGCTGTCGGCCCGGACCGGAATTCCGACGTCTTCGCGCCCCGCAAGATCGCCTCCGCGAACGGTTGCCGGATGCTCAACGCCCGCATCGAGCGAACATCGCCCCCTAAACCCAAATCGTCCGGATTGGCTGGACTGTCTGGACTGTCCGGATCAGCCGCTTTTCGATCTCGATCCATCGGCTCCCTTTCCAGCTTCGCGGTCCGGTCGGCAACCGCTTGGAGAATGTCGTGATTCCACGCCCCAGCATCCCTTGACCCGTTGTGGCCGACCGCTTCGACCCAGCCGATCAACTTCGCTTCGTATCCGCGTTGATCCGAGATGATATGCCGATGCCGAAGCTCGCGTTGCAGCATCGCATCCACGGCGGCGATCAGCAGGTCGGAGGGCGAATCCGTTTTCTTCGACGCTGGTGCGGCTCGGAAAAGTTGGTGCGCCGTGCGTTCCCAAACCGGAATGCGCTGCCCGTCCACGCCAATCGCCAGCGGAAGGATGTGCGTGCGGATCTCGCCGCGTTCGCCTTGCGACGTGACCTGCCAAATGGACAACACGCCGGTTCGCCCATCCGGCGACTCAACGTGGATACCCACCTCGCCCGGCGGCATTCCCCGGTACTGGCCGATGTACGATTCCACCAGCCGGTGGTCCAATCCGAGTAGCCCGAGGCGATCGTTGCCGAGCGATTCTTCCCGATTGGTCGTGAAAACCACCTCCGGCGCGGCACCCGGCTGGCCTTCGATCGCGAAGGTTTGGTCGCCGTTTCTCTGCCAGCGTTTACCGTCCAGTTCGACCGCTTCGCGCATGAAGTCGACGAGCCGTCCCATTCCCTCTGTCACATTCGCGAGCGGCTGGTACTCATCCAGCGTGAACCGGTCGAGATCTTGGAACAGTTCAAAGACCACCTCCCGGGCTTCGTTGGCATTGGACACGGCCGCTTCGAGTTCCAGCTTGGTCCGCCTTAGCTCGGGGTCTCCCAACGCCTGCGAATACAGGCTTTCGTAATGGAGACGCTCCGAAAGCTGTCCGAGAATCTGCGACCGCAAATCTTCGGCCACCTCGCCATGCTCGTCGACCTTGCCCAGCGCCTTGGCGATCTCCCTGAGTTTGTCATCGAGCAGCAGGAAGATTTTGCCTTCGATCGTGTCTGACAGAACGAGGTTATAGACCTGGGCCGTATGCCGCTGGCCGTAGCGGTGGATGCGTCCGATCCGCTGTTCCAGGTCCATGGGGTTCCACGGCAGATCGAAGTTGAACAAAACGCGCGCGTGCTGAAGGTTGATGCCTTCGCGGCCCGCCGCCGTGCAGATCATCACCTTTGGTCCGCCAACCTGCTTGAATCGCTTCTCGGCAGCCACCTTGCTGCCGTGGTCGCCTCCCTTGAGGACCACGACTCCCTGGCCGGGATAGGCCCGGTCAATCGCTTCGCCCAGCATCTCGACACTGCCCAGATACGTGGCGAAGATCACTACTTTTTCATTTGGGTCCTGCCGCCATAGCGTCCCCAAGGCGCTAATCAGCTTCTCGACCTTCGTCTCCACCTGCCGGGGAAACTTCGCCAGCACCCCGCGAATGCGTTGGCGTTCTTCCGGCAGCGCCAGTTCGACGGCCATGATCGCCCCGTCGTCCGAGCCGGCCGCCCCCGTCTCCGACGCGTATTCGTCGGACGCCTCGGCCAGTGCTTCCTCGTCCATCTTCTTAAGCAGCCGCCGCTTTAGGTCGGCCAAGATGCTCTCGACCTCGATGGCGCCCATCCGGTCATCGGCCAGATCGAACTCGTGGCGAATCAATTCCTTGGCTTCCTTGAACGCCGCATCGCGGGCGTCGATGTCAAGTTGGCCGTCGTGGAGCAGCCCTTCCTGGACCGTCAGCGCGATCATTCGCCGCCTGAGCG
>CAIXSC010000068.1 GCA_903921945.1 uncultured Planctomycetaceae bacterium | reverse complement strand
GTTAACGCTTTTCAATCGGCTGACGTTTCTTGGTCCGGATGAAGCTTCTTGAACCGGCTGACGTTTCTTGGTCCGGATGAAGCTTCTTGGTCCGGATGAAGCTTCTTGAACCGGATGAAGCTTCTTGAACCGGATGACGCTTCGTCAGCCGGTTGATGCTTCCTCACGCAGATGACTCCACCGCTTCGGTTAAAGGCGTCCGGCGGGCGAGTCGGCGGCGAGTTGAGCGATCATGTCTCGCGTTGCCGCTTCGACGGCGGCCTGCCATCGAGCGTCGCCGAAGCGTTCTTTGTAGGCTTTGGCCGAGTGGGCGAAGATGATGCCGCGGGAATTATTCACGATGGCGCCGCGGCCCGAAGGATCGAATGCCGCCGCAACATCCCGGGCCGTTCCACCCTGGGCGCCGAAGCCGGGCACCAGAAACCACGTGTGCGGCATCGCGGCCCGCAATTCGGCCGCCTGCTCGGGATAGGTCGCTCCAACCACCGCCCCGACCGCTCCATAGCCGCTTGTCCCGCTGCTAGCCGCCGCCAGTTGTTCGACGTAATCGCCGACGACGCGGTAGAGCGGCCGGCCGTCGATGACCAAATCCTGCAGCATCCGGCCGCCTGGATTGGAGGTTTTCACCAGCACGAACAGACCGGCTCCGCGTTGCCGGGCCACATCGACGAATGGTGTCAGGCTGTCGTCGCCCAAGTAGGGACTCACCGTCAGGGCGTCGGCTCCCCAGGGACTTTCGGGGGGCGCGCCGAGGTACGCTTCCGCGTAGGCTGTCGCTGTCGTGCCGATATCGTTTCGCTTTCCGTCTAGCACCACGAGCAAGCCGCATTGGCGGGCGTAGTCGATCACACGCCCTAGGGCGGTCATGCCAGCCGGTCCGCACTGCTCGAAAAACGCCGCCTGCGGCTTCACGACTGGCACCAAATCGCGAACCGCATCGATGACGCCGCAACTGAATCGCGCAAAGGCGTCCGCCACCGCCGTTGGATCGTGCCGGCGATCCTCGGCCAGCAAGCCTCGGGGCAAGCTCTCGGCGCGTGGATCCAGTCCGACCATGACAGGCGTCCTGCAGCGTACCACCGCCGCTGTCAAGCGATCCGCGAAATGCGACATTCCCCCAACTCCTCGATTGCCCATGCCGGCTGCCGTCACACTGGAACTAGGCGCCAGTGTAGCAAGAACGTTCGCCTGGAACGGGGCGGCGAGGGCGGACAACATTCGCTGCCGAATGCGCGGCTGCTGGAGGGGCGGCGTCGCGATGGCCGGCGGGGCCAGTGGTCGATTGGGTGGCGACGATCCTCCGAATCGCGGCATGGCGGCGTTCGCCCTGTCGAACTGCGGCGTTCGCCCTGTCGAACGCTCGCGCCACAAAACCCGAATCGCTGCGATCGACTGCGAAGTCGCGCGACTCGCAGTCAATTTGCTACACTACGGCTCACGACCTGCCGACCTTCCATGCCGCGATGGGCGGCGAATGGGGACGTCGCGGAGCGGGCACCTGGAGCGAGAGGAACGACGATATATGGGGTATTTCGACGGGAAGAAGGGGCTGATTTTGGGCGTGGCGAACGATCGCTCGATCGCCTGGGCGGTGGCCCGTGAAATCATGCAGCAAGGCGGTGTTTGCGGTTTTTCCCATTTGCCGGACAAACCGGAAGACGAGAAGCGGAAGAACCGTCGCCGGGTATCCCAGTGTACGGATCAGTTCCCGGATCATGTCCGCTTTCTCGAACCGCTCGACGTGGGGAAAGACGCCGACATCGCGGCGATCATGGACAAGGCGGCGGCCGAGTTTGGGCAGATCGATTTCCTGTTGCACTCGATCGCCTTCGCGTCGCTGGACGATTTGCGGCGTGACACGATCGAGACGAGCCGTGAAGGCTTCAAAATGGCGATGGAGATCAGCGCCTACAGCTTGGTCGCGGTCGCGAATGCCGCCCGCAAAATCCTTCGACCGGGTGCCTCGGTCTTGACCATGACTTATTTCGGCGGCGAAAAATGCGTGCCGGGTTATAACGTCATGGGGATCTGCAAAGCGGCCCTGGAAGCGGCGATGCGGTATCTGGCGTACGACCTGGGGCCGCAAGGTGTGCGAGTGAACGCGCTGAGTGCGGGCCCGCTGAAGACGCTGGCCGGTTCCGCGGCGGGAGTGGGCGAAATGCAGGATCTGTACGAGCAGATCGCGCCGCTCGGGCGGAATGTCACGCATGAGGAAGTGGGACGCACGGGCGCCTGGCTCTTGTCGAGCTTTTCCGACGGCATCACGGCGGAAGTCGTTCACGTGGATGGCGGCTACAATGCGATGGGTTCACCCGGACGTATGCTCGATCGTTTCAAGGCCGCTCCATAGGGGGCGTAAAACGCCCTAGGCGAGGCTCGCATGGCCCGCGCCAGTTCCAAGATCATCGCCGTGGCGGTCGTGCGCCACGGTGATTGTTTCCTCGCCGGCCTCCGGCCCGAGGGCGTGCCATTGGCTGGCTTTTGGGAATTTCCCGGCGGCAAGGTCGAGCCGCTCGAAACGCCTGCCGACGCCGCGGTTCGTGAATGCCGCGAGGAAGCTGGGCTCGACGTCCGCGTTGTCGGCGAATACCCGCCGGTCGACTTCGACTACCCGCACGGTTCGCTTCATTTGCGGTTCTTCGCCTGTGTGGCGGTTGCCGATGGCGATGAATCGTCTTGCGACTCGGCGATCGCGTCGCGTCGCGACTTGCCGTCCCCGCCATTGTCTTCCGTGCGCGCCGTTCCCTCGCCTGTACCGTCACTCGTTCCGCCGCCCATGCCAGCGCCCATGCCAGCGCCCATGCCAGCGCCCGCGGCACGTGGCTCGCTGCCGTTCGCGAAACGGCCGTTCATCTGGATCGAACGCCAACAGCTCGCGAAACTGGAGTTTCCGCCCGCGAACGCTGCCATTGTGCAATGGCTCACGGCGGACTGCTCGGTCGCCCATGGCTCGCAACCTGGGGCCGATGATTCCCCCGCCATCCACCTTGTTTCTTCCACTTCGCCCACGCCTTCCCTTCCACCGAGTTCTCCGGCCAAGGCCCTTCCGGCTGCTTGGTCCACGGAGGACGCGATAGCGAGGGCCCTCCCTCGGAGTCCCATTCGATGAGCCCTTCCGCAACACGGTCGCAGTTGACCTGCGACTCGCCCACGTATGCTTCCGCGTCTGACACCGCTCGACTGGACGCGAAGGTCGCATGCCGTCCCGGTGCTGCCTCAACCGCTTTCGGCAATCTGGTTCCCGTGGCCATGGCTGGCGCAACGCGTGGGTGTCGGTCGCGTGTACTGGGGGCTCGCAGTGTGATCGCGCGCATGGCGATCTGGGTTGCCGTGCTGGGCGGGATGGCTTTGGTTCCAGCCGTTCAGGGACCGCTCGTCACCGCGCGGCGAGCGGAAGCTCAGGACGAGTCGACCGTCGACACACCGCAGGCGGAGGGGCGGAACGCGGCGGCGGTACCGCAACCGGTGGAGGTTTACAAGGGTCGGCGCGTCGCGCAGACGATGCACTTCCTAGGCGCCGAGTGGCTCATTCGCAACACGCGTGAACGCGAGGAACGCTGTTCGGTGATGCTTGCCACTTTGGGCGTCAAACGCGGGATGACCATTTGCGACATGGGCTGCGGGAACGGTTTCTACACCTTGCCGATGGCGAAAATGGTCGGCGCGGAGGGGCACGTCTACGGCGTCGACATTCAGCCGGAAATGCTGAAGATGCTCAACGACCGCGGCGACCGCGAGGGGGTTCGTAACTTCACTCCGATCCTCGGCGCCTTTCATGATCCACGCTTGCCTAAGGCGAAAGTCGACATGATTCTCTGCGTCGACGTGTACCACGAGTTTTCATATCCCGAACCGATGCTGCGTGGCATGCGGGAATCGCTGGCGCCGGGCGGGACCGTTGTGCTCGTCGAGTATCGCGGCGAGGATCCGCAGGTGCCGATCAAGCCCGAGCACAAAATGACGAAGCCCCAGATCATGAAGGAACTGACGGCCAATGGCTTCAAGCTCGTCAAGCAGTTCGACAAACTGCCGTGGCAGCACATGATGTGGTTCGCGCGGGACGACGACGGCACACTCGAAGCCGTCGAACCGACGCTGTGGAACGGGGCCGCCGGCGCTAACCGTCCGTGATCCTGGTCCCGCAGCTTCCTTTCCGGTTTGCACCCTCGACTTTCCACCTTCTCTTTCTTCAGGACTTGAGTCCTTCATTGGAAATCGGTGCGCGATGAACACGCCAGCGGCAACGCGGTTTCGGCAATTCGCGAGTGACAACTACGCGGGAATTTGTCCCGAAGCTTGGGAAGCGACCGAACGGGCGAACTACGGTCATTCGCCCGGTTACGGGGATGATGCTTGGACCGCGAAGGCGGCCGACTTGTTGCGCGACCTGTTCGAAGTTGATTGCGAGGTGTTCTTCGTCTTCAACGGAACGGCAGCCAACTCGTTGTCGCTCGCGTCGCTCTGCCAGTCCTACCACAGCATTGTTTGCCACGAGCTCGCGCATGTGGAAACGGATGAATGCGGAGCTCCCGAGTTCTTCTCGAATGGCTCCAAAATCTTGCTCGTGCCGGGCGAAGAGGGACGCATTCCGGCCAGTGGTGTGGCGCGGGTCGTTCAGAAACGCTCCGATATCCATTACCCGAAACCCCGAGTGCTGAGTATCACGCAGGCCACGGAACTTGGCACGGTCTACTCGGTCAACCACTTGCAGGAACTTTGGGAGGTTGCGAGGCGTTTCGATCTCCGCGTGCATATGGACGGCGCCCGCTTTGCCAACGCGGCAGCGGCGCTCGATGTGGCGCCCAAGGAGATTACGTGGAAAGTGGGTGTCGATGTGCTCTGTTTCGGCGGCACAAAGAACGGGATGGCGATCGGCGAGGCGGTGGTGTTTTTCAAGCGGGAACTGGCTCACGAGTTCGCCTATCGCTGCAAGCAATCGGGTCAATTGGCATCGAAGATGCGGTTCCTCGCGGCGCCTTGGGTCGGGATGCTCGAAAGCGGCGCGTGGCTCCGAAATGCGCGACACGCGAACGAATGTGCGGCGAAACTGGAAGCGAAGCTCGCCGACATTCCCGGGATCCGTTTCCTTTCGCGTCGCCAAGCCAACTCGGTGTTTATTGACTTGCCGCCCCACGTGCTCGTTGCGCTGCGCGGTCGCGGATGGAAGTTCTACACATTCATTGGGGACTCGGGTGCCCGCTTCATGTGTTCGTGGGATACCACCGACGCCGACCTCGATGCGTTCGCGCAGGATCTGCGCGAAGTGTTCGCGCTGCCTCCCGATACGGCGGCTGTCGCCGCTGCCAGCCACGGGCCGCGCCCCAGGTAGAACCCAATGCCGGAAGACATACCGCATCTCATACTGCACGCCGTCACGCGTGCGGAAATGACGGTCGCCCGACGCCATAGCCGCTCCCGCAGCAGCAAGCTCGGCGACAATCCCGGGGAAACACCCATCCGTCTGGCTGGGCGAGCCGTCGTGCTTTCCTGGTTCGACTCGATGCGGCTGTGCCAACCGTTTTCGGCCACCTTCGAGGAGGTGACCGAGCGACTGCAGGATCAGCCGGGGCTCTACCTTGAGCCGGATGGCTCGTTTGTTTGGGTTGGCCAGAGCGGAGATGTACCCGGTTGCGATCGCTCGGAAGCCGGGCGGCGCGCGTGGCAACTCGATGGACAGTTTCACGAGGCGGCCGGACGAGTGCTTCACGTGGAGCTCAAGGGCAACTGCCCGGCATCGAGTTTTGAGAGTCTGCTCGATGCGCTCGGCGCGACAGATCAGCCGGTGCTAGCGCAACTTGTGCGGGAGGCGCGGTATGTCGACGCTCGCGAATGGTTCGGGCTCCGCCCGTCCGTCCGCCGGCGGGACCGCTGAAAAAATCGTCAGACCGTCTGACGACGATCCCGTGGTGCTCGCAAGCCGTTTTCGGGCGTTGGTTCCGGGGCATCGCCATTCCCGATTGCCTGATCAAACCGCTTCACTCGAGGCCGAGGCTCGGTCGATTCCAGCCTTCATGAATGATCCCGCTTAGACGGTGCGGCCGAACAACTCGCGAAGCTGACGGTTGGCCATGAGACCGTAGATCGCGACGCCGACAGCGGTGAGCGTCCCAAGCCGGGCAAGGGCAGGGAATTCATGCCATGCGGCCCAGTCTTGGCACTGGTCGCGAATGAACCAAATGGCGACACCCATGACCAGCGAGTTTCGCAGCGGAGCTGCCAAGCCGCGAAAGACGGCACCGAACGAAACCCCTGTTTCCCGCATGGCGAACCATTGGTACGGAATGAACAGAACAAGGACGAGCACCGCCGAGTAACTGGCGGCCACTCCCTGGGTCGCTCCCCAGGCGTTGCCGCCTGCCATTCCACCTAGCCAGTAGCCGGCAGCGAAGCCTTGCAGTTGCACCACGCCCAACACGCACGCGGCGCGAGCCAACCAAGCGGCTCGGCCACAGGCCATCAATAAGCTGCCGGTGAGGTTGTACAGGCCATGGACCACAACTGCCGGCGCAAGCCACGCCAGCAATCGGCCGCTGGCTTCCCACTTCGAGCCCGCGAGCACCCGCATGATGTCATCCGCGGTCAACACCATGCCTACTCCACAGGGAAACAAGATCACCGCGGTCAAGCGATAGAACCGCGCGGCTTGCTGTTGATACTCGCGTGGCCGATCCGCGACGCGGGCCAGCGTCGGCAACATGACACTCGACACCGCCGAGGAAACCAACAGCACCGGCTTCATCATGAAGTTGAACGCGACGCTGTACATGCCTACCGCCGCGGCACCGGCAACAGTGCCGGCTACCGCGGCTGCTTCGGGGGCTGCTCCGGGGGCTGCTCCGGGCGTGGCACCAACCGTTGCCGAACCGGCCAGTACGCCACCCAGCATGAAATAGAGCAACAGCTTGTCGGCATTCTGGCTGGCGTAAAACACCACATTCGCCAAGGTCGCATGGCCCGAGAATCGTAACGCGGCTCGCCAACTTCCCGGGCCGTTCGCTCCCTCTTCGGACCGCAGCCGCCACGGCCATCGCGGCCGCCAGGAAACTCCGCGCCAAGCCAGCACAGCCAGCACCGTCCACTCCAAGTATTGCTGCGCGACCAACGCGACCCACGTTTGTTCCAGAACCGCCAAACCGATCGCCGCCGCGCCAGCCAAACTTTGAGCCAACCACCGCGAGACGGCCGCGCGGCGAATCTCAAGACCGCGTTCCAAGAGCGCGAGTTGCTGCGAACCCAACGCGGCGAGCACGGTGGTGCCGGCGAGTGCCGCAGTGACCGGCAATAGTCGCGGCGCGTCCGTGAGCAACGCGCCGAACCCGCCCAGCACGACACTCACGGCGCCAGCCAAGAGGCTCAATGCGAGATTCCACCAGAACAGCCGGTCCAGGACTTCCGGAGACGCGGTGGCATGCTGGACCGTCGCCAGCCCCAATCCAGACTGCGCGACCATCCGTGGCAACGTGACCAGCAGCAGGGCCGTGTTGAAGTCTCCGAAATCGGCGGGAGCGATCCAGCGGCAGAGCGTGCCGAACACAACCAGCGAAGTCACTTGCGCCGCCGCCTGCATCCCCAAAGCCCACCAAGTGCCCGAGCGGATCGGCATCGGTTCGGATTCGCGTCGGCGTGCCATGGAAAGCCTGCCTCCTCGCGGGACGACGGTCGGCGGAATCGCGGCGAAGACGTTGGGGTCCGCCGACAGCCTTTGCCCTTCGAAACGGCGCCTTGCGCTTCGTAGAGGTCCCTAATAGCGGGCGATGCACCACAGCGCCCAGAAGGCGTCTTTCATGCCGATCTTCTTGCCCTCCGCGTACGAACGGCGGGCATAGCTAATCGGGAGCTCCAGGAACCGCACGCCTGGCAACCGCGCGCACTTCGCGGTGACTTCAAGCTCAATACCGAATCCCTTTTCTCGCAACGTCGCGGCGATCGGCTGGATTATCCCGCGTCGGAACATCTTGTAACAGGTTTCGACATCGGTGAGCTTCAGCCGGGTGCGGAGATTGGAGAGCCGCGTCAGAAACCCGTTGCCATGGCGATGCCATGCTGGCGAGACAGAGCGATCGCCGGCCAGGAATCGGCTGCCATAGACGATGTCGGCGCGGTCCTCCAACAGGGGACGCAACAACCTCGGGAACTCGCTGGGGTCATATTCGAGGTCGGCATCCTGGATCACGACGACATCACCGGTCGCCTCCAGCATTCCGGTGCGCACGGCCGCCCCCTTTCCCTGATTGCGCTCGTGAAAGACGACT
>CAIXSC010000067.1 GCA_903921945.1 uncultured Planctomycetaceae bacterium | reverse complement strand
GTCGAATTCCCGTATTGCGGCTCGACATACCAGGTCGTGCTCACGGCCCCGTTGACGACGCCGTCCGTGTCAGGAAACACGCCGTAATCGAGCGTGCCATCCCCATTGCCATCGACGTAATGGCCTGCGAATCCACCGACGCCATCGGTCACATACCAAGGCAGATTTCCCTGCGGCGCGTCGGCGACTCCGTCCGTCCGCGTGACTTGAAAACGGATACGCTCGCCAGCCCCAAAATCAAGTCCCGCTCGATCGCTGTTCCAAGCGGTGATCAGCGCCGTCTGGCCGGGCGAATAATCCTGCAGGTCGGTCATCACTTCCGCTGCGAGCACTCGACGGTCACCAAGCCGCTCGAACGCTGTCGACCGCCATGCTTGCCCCGGCCGGTTTCCTCGACCGAAGCGCGCCGCGGTCGCAATCAACCTGCGAAGAAGGCTTTCGCGACGGGACCCCGAATGGCGACGGCTGTGAGAATCCCGAGACTGCATGGCCATAAACAAATCACCCGTTGTGACGAGGCGTTTTCGATCGAGTGTGCGATGCTCGTAAACGACACTGAGCGGTTTCGCACGCAGGCGAGTCTATTTGGCGCGGCAAGCCGTCACAAGCCGCGCGCTTTGAAAATCGCAGCAAGGCGGTGGGAAAATGGGCTAGCCGAGACAATGTCGGGGCTCGAGCCCACAACTAATAGTGCAACCATCACCCTACAAAAGGGTTGAGGAAGCGGAAGGCGTGCTGCGCCGCACGCACGCCGTCGTGGCTATGGCGGCTGAGTTCCACATGCACACCGCCACGGAATCCGGCCGACCGGAGAGCGGTCATGACGGCCGGAAAATCGATCTCTCCTTCACCGAACATCAGATGTTCGTGGACGCCAACGCGCATGTCTTCCAAGTGGATATTCACCAAACGTGGCGCGTACCGTTGGATGTAGTCGCCCAGCGGAGTTTCGCCCTGGCAATGCAGGTGCCCGATATCCAGAGTCAATTGAAAGTGGGCGGGCGCGCGAATCCGCTCAGTCAGTTCGTCGAACCGCGCCATGGTATCGATGAACATGCCCGGCTCGGGCTCGAAGCCCAGCACGACGTCGGCGGCCGCCGCGGCGTCGAGCACCGGTTGCAATCCTTCCACCAACCGCTCAAAGGCCCGCTCGACTGATGCGTCGTCGCGCAAAATGCCGGACCAGAACGAGACGCAATCGCTGCCCAATCGCTTGGCAAGGGCGATCATTTGGCAAAGGAAATCGACCCGTCGCGACCGGCCCAGGCGATCCGCCGTCATGAGCGTCGGCTCGTGTTTCTGCCATGGATCGAGCAGAAAGCGGGCGCCGGTTTCCAAGACATGGCGAAAACCGGCGCGGGCGAGCGTCGCTTCCATCCGTGCGATTTGGGCCGGAAAGTCCGGGGCGAATGGATTCAGGCAGCCGTGGTCGACGGTGAGCGCCACGCTGCGATAGCCGATCCGAGACAGCAATTCGACCGCTTGGATCGGATCGTGATGGGCCAACCCGTTCGTGTTGTAGCCAAGCAACATAAATCGGTGAACTCGCGGAAATCCGGCCCTGAAATCTGAGAACCCCAGTGTGCGCGATCGGAGCGAAAAGCGTAGCCCCAAGCGTCTCCGCCACCGCCCCGAAAAAAGCCGGCCCAACCAGCGACGGCGGGTCGTAACGGTTAGCGGGATCAGGCGGCCAAGCAACTTGGCCATCGAGTTGCTTTTGCTTGACGGCCTTTGGAAACGGAATCACAATTCCCGAAAAGAGGAAATATGGCTACCGGCAACGATCCCGATTTTTCCGCGTTTGATCCGATCGGACCGACGGCTCCCAACGCCGCCGGCCCCGACTTTTCCTTTCCTGCTGGCGATGCGATCGGGGATCCCGCCTCAGCGTCACCAGATGCCGGGGACACATTCGCGAGCGGCACGCTTGCTAGCGGGGCGGCAACTGCCGATCCGAATGCGGCAAGCACGCCGGCGATTGTTCCGCAAAAGGGCAAGAAAGACACCACACCGAAGCCCAAGCCGCCCAAGCCGCCCGTCAACGTCTACCTGTGGATGCTCGTGCTGTCCTTTGTGTTCTTGACACTGGGCAGCGCGTTTCTGGTCACGGAACTAAAGCGTTACGACTTCGAACGCGTTCCACCGACGCCTCTTCGTTAGCACGACCTCGCCATCGCCGCTCCGCGAACGCGACACCTCGCCATCACCATCCCCATCGCCGCTCCGCTGGATCACTGGCCTTCCCGCCAAGCGGACCGTTCAGCGTTTCGCTCGCACGAGTTCGATGGCTCGGAGCAACTGCGGGTCTTGGACGGGCACGGGCGGCTCGTTCGACTCGGACGACTCGCCATCGTCGCTGTCGCTCGCCTCATTCTTGGCCGGCTCATTTGGGTTGGTCCGCGGCTCGCTTGGCTCGCTGGGATTGGCGTCGCCAGTCCGGGGTTCGTCCGGCGTACTCCCGGCGTCGTCGCGGTGGAGCCGATAGCGGACGATCCGTTCCCATTGTTTGGGATCGATGATCACGGTGTTGTCGGCGTCCGGCGAAACGCCCCAGTCATCCGTGTCCCGCGCCTCTTTGCGGCGATGGATGTTTTTGTTGTTAGGCCGCCAATAGCTGGCGGTGGTGAGTTTCAGGGCGCTGCGACCGCCCTCCAGCGGAATGATGTTCTGCACGGTGCCTTTACCGAAACTGCGTTCGCCGATCACGCGGGCGCGACCGTGATCTTGCAGGCAGGCGGCGAGGATTTCGCTGGCGCTGGCCGAGTTGTGATTGATGAGCACCGCGAGCGGGATGTTCGCGGGTAGAACTAGATCAGGGCGGGCCGCATAGCGACGGGTCTCGGTGCCGTCGCGTCCTCGCGTGCTGACGATCAGGCCGCTGTCGAGCAGCATGTCGGCGGCTTGGACGGCGGCGGTGAGCAGCCCTCCGGCGTTGTCCCGCAGGTCGATAATCACAGCCTCCGCCCGTTCGCCGCCGGCATTCGTCGCGTTGAGCGCCGCGCGCAGTTCGTCGGCGGTGCGCTCGCCGAACGTCGTGATTCGCATCAAAGCGATCCGGGGATGGTCCGCGAGGAAGAAATCCCAGGTGCCATCGGCGCGGCGGGTATCGCCAAGCACGGAATCGGTTTGGATTTCGTCGCGAATCACAACCACATCGAACGGCGCAGCGACGCCGGCACGGCGTAGCGACAAGATCACCTGCGAGCCGATCGGGCCATGGATCCGCTTCACGATTTCACGCAGCGGGCGATCGTCGAGCACCTGGCCGTCGATCGCGGTGATCAGATCGCCCGCGCGCAGCCCCGCTTTGGCCGCTGGCGAGTTGGCGATCAAGCCACGGATGGTCAACTCCAGCGCGGCCGGTTTGCGTTCAATCCGCACGCCGATGCCGCCAAACCGCTGATCCAACGAACGCTGAAAATCCTCGTAGTCGCCGGGCGCGATGTAACCCGAGTGCTCATCGAGGTGTTCGACGAGCCCGCGCATCGCGTTCTCGTAGAGCGTCCGCTGATCGACCGGTTCGACAAAGTTGCGTTCCACCAGCGTCATCGCCTCGCTCAGCGTGGCCGCGTGGCGGTTCCATTGGGCTTTTTGGTAGCACGCCAGCGCCACCGCCGCGGTCAATCCGAGAATCACAAAATTGCGGGCGAGCATCAGGGACCTCACAAACCCAAAAATGGCGCCGGCAATAAAAACGCGTGCTGCTCGAAGAGGCTCCACGAACCGTACCACGACGTGTAACGGCTCAGCGAGACAACCACCGCGTAGACGATCGCCAGTGGCAGCATCCCCAAGCGGCTGAACCACCGGACGAGAAAAAAACGTGGCAGGGCACGTTGGCGTCCGCGCCCCAAAGCCCAACCGGCCAACAGCCTCGCGGGCGCGATCAAGGCCACGAACACCAAGCTCTCCACGCCCGCGATCTCCCGTTCCACGAATTCGATCTTGAGCAGAAACGGCGGCAAGGCGAACGCCAACAGCACCAGCAACGCGAACCAAAACGCGAGCGGCGCCCGTCTGAAAGCCTGCCTCACCCGCCCCACATCAAACATCGCGACCAAACGGTTCTCGCTGGCGAATTGCGCCTGCAGGAACGGCAAATACAACGCGACCAGCGGAAGGCTCACAAGTCCCAGCAGACCGCAAAGCGCCGCTGGACCATCTGGCAAGCGAAACGAGGCGATCAACATGAGGACAGGCAAAACCAGCCAAGCCGCGGCGCCCGCGAAGCCGCGTGCCCCAAGCGACAGGTAATGCGTGAGGTGCAAACTGGCGATGAATTCGGCCAACCGATCGCGGGCCTCGCCGTACATCCCGCCGCGCCACCATCGACGCACGAAGGCGATCGGAGCCGGCCACAGAAAATGCCGCAGGCGGCCGCCACGAAAACAGGCCCACCCTAAATGCCAGACCATCACCGCGGTCAACAACACCAAAGCGACTCGCCACCGAACCGCCGCGCTGCCCGCCGGTTCAATCAGCCACGACGAATACGATAAATCCGCGACGAGCCGCAGCGGCCAAAACGTGAGCCAAGCGCCAAGCACCACGCCGCCCACCCGCGCCGCCTTCCGCACACCGACAAAGCCATCCCGCAACCGCCCGCTCCGCGCGACCCGACCGCTCGCCTCCAACAAATAACCCAGGCTCAGCAACTGCACGACCGGAAAGGTCGCCAACACCGCCAGCCCCACGAATAAACTCGCCAGCCCAAACAGCCACTCCAACGCCGACCCCACTCGGTCACGCGTTCGGCCCAACCAGGACCGCTCGATGACAATCTCCACCCGCTCCTCGATCGCCTCCGCCGAGTAGATCGCCTCCGCCTCGAACAACCGCACCGGCGGCGCGTCGACCACGGGCGCATCGACCGCCAGTGTTTCGCTCCCTGGCAAGTCAACCAGCGGCGCATCGACCATGGGCGCGCGGTCGGCGGAAAACGACGCCTCTGTCTGCGGCGACCTGCCAGTCGAACGCGGGCCCAGTAGGGGAAGCGATTCGCCTTGCCGCAGCGGTGGAGTCGGCAAGACAGGCACAGCTTCGATGATTTCGTCGGTTTCTTGTGGCATAATACGGCCGTCTCGCACCTTGCCTTGTCGGGCGTATCGTATCGCAAACGGTGGGTGGTGGCACGCCTTGGGATCGATTCCTCCGCAGGGTCGTTCGGGCCGGATCGCGGAGCCGAACCTCGTGCGGAATCCGCTCGCAGGCAGCCGCAAACCGACCCTTAATCTCGTAAAGGTACGTCATGGGGAAACGCGATTGGCTCTTTCTGGCGGCCTGCCTAGCGGTACTGATCGGAGTCGCGGGCAGTCTCTGGCGACGGGAACGCGTCGCGGCGCCGCGAGAGGGAGCGGCGGCGGTCACCGGCG
>CAIXSC010000066.1 GCA_903921945.1 uncultured Planctomycetaceae bacterium | reverse complement strand
GCCCGTACTCGGAGTTCGCCCACAAAACCATCAAATGTCGTTTGGCCACCGACCTTGCGTTCGACCGCGTAAAGCACGCGGGTTTCCACCTCGAACGGCGCGTCTTCGAGTTGGTTGTTGACGGCGGGTTCGTCTTCTTGCAGCAGATAGCCCAGCAGTCGGCGAACGGTCAGAAAGGTAGACACCGGACACGATCGTCGGTCAGACCACAAGAACTTGGCCAACGCCTGTGCGCTACGCGGCGCATTGTCGAGCGCCTGGGGAGGTGCGTACGCCTCGAGTTTCACGTTGGGGAACTGAATCGGTGCCAGGCACTGATCGGTCTGCTCGGGCGACCGATCGACGCTTTGACGCCATTGCTCAGTAACGTGTTCGACGGCTGCGACGGGCAAGAACGTTAATCGGTGTCAGGCACTGATCGTCTCTGATCGTCTGATCGTTCGAGTTGCCCCTTTCAGGTTTTCCATTTGCACCCGATTCCTCAAAATGCCCAGACATCGCATTCTTTTTAAGTTACCAGCCACCCGCTGGAACTGAATCGGTGCCAGGCACTGATCGGTCCGCTTCGAAATGTCGCAGGACCTCGTCGATCTCCATCCGTGCCGAAGACGCCATCGCAAACTCCTTGTGAACCCCAGCTGCCGTGTGACCAACCCGCTGGCGATGGTATAGCCAATGCGTGGCCCTGGCGCAACTCTACCCAAACTACCCAGTCCCCGCAGAATGCGCGCTGGCCCTGTGGCCAAGCCGAGGAAAATCGGCATTTCGGCGCCCTGTCTGTTTCGCTATGCTCGCGAGGAAATTTTCCAGGAGGATCGCTCGACCGCGGTTTTCCATTGGCGTTTGGCACAGCTTGGGACTGGATGAAAGGACTCAGCATGAGATGGCATGGGTTGGTCGTTGCGGGACTTTGCTTGAGCGCTAGCGTCGCCCTCGCGCAGACGCGTGCTCCGGGCGTTGGCGGGCCGGGTTCGCAGACCACCGGCACGCCCCGAACGGGTACCGGTGTGGCTCCGGCGACTGGCCGGCCGACAACAAGCGGTGCGGGAACCGCGAGCGGAACACGGCCAACGGGTGGCTTGCCGGCGTCGCAACTGCCCGGCGGAGCCACGCAGGGCGGCACGACGGGCACTCGGCCGAAGATGACCGTTTCCTCCGGTGGCCCGGCAACTTCGACGGGCACGTTGCCCGCAGGCGGAACGACTCGCCCGGCCGTAGGCGCGGGCACAACCACGGGCGGAGCGGCTCTTGGAGCGGCGGCGGGCGGCGCGGCCGTGGGTACCGCCACAACGCGGCCAGCCACTGGCGCCCCGTTGAGCGCCGGCACGGGCGGATTGAATGCGCGGGACTATGCCAGCTACGCGATCGGACTCGATATGGCCGCGCGGTTCCAAGCGGATGGAACCACCGTCAACCTTGATCAGTTGCTGATGGGCCTGAAAGACGGTTTCGCCGGCGCCAAACCGCGATACTCGGAAGAGCAACTGCGAGCGGCCGCCGAAGCGTTCGATCGCGAAGTGCAGGCCCGGGCCGCGGAACGCTTCAAGATGGTCGCTGAGCAGAACAAGAAGGCGAGCGCCACGTTCCTGGCCGAAAACAAGAAGAAGCCGACGGTGAAGAGCACCGCGAGCGGCCTTCAATATGAAGTCATCAAGGCTGGTCCCGGCCGAGTGACCGCCAAAGCGACCGACACCGTCAAGGCGAACTATCACGGCACGCTGATCGATGGCACGGTGTTCGACACCACCCAAGGCGATCAACCGGTCGTCATTGAAGCGTCGAACGCGATCGCCGGATGGACCGAAGCGTTGCAATTGATGCGAGCTGGCGACAAGTGGCGCCTGTATGTGCCGTCGGAACTGGCTTACGGCGCCGAAGGATACGGGCCGGTGCCGCCGAACGCGCTGTTGATCTTCGAACTGGAGTTGCTGGAAATCACGGCGCCGGTCAACGCCACTCCGGTTGGCCAAGGCACGCTGCCCCGGCAAATCAAGTAACCGCGACGCGGCTTGCACGTCCTGAAACGCGACAACCCCGGTTCCACCGCGGAACCGGGGTTTTTTCGCGCGCCGACGTGCGGTATACCACGTAGTCCTACGCGAGCCCGCGTTGGCCGTGCGGCTCGCGATCGTGTCACGGGGTCCTTCCGAACCACTCTCCCAGGAATTCGCTTATGCGCACCGTTCGAAGTTTCCGCCTCCGATCGCGAGCGTCGATGCTCGCCTTGGCAGGCGTGGCCGCCGTCGCATGCACCGCATCGATGCTCCCCAAACTTGGTTGGACGGTCGATGTCGCCGCGCAGGAAGCCAAACCAGCCGCACCGGAAGCCAAGCAAGGCGCACCGGAAGCCAAGCCAGGCGCTCCAGCCGCCAAGCCGGCGCTGCAACCGCTTCCCGACACGCCGACGTCGCTGAAGCAGGTCCGCGCGTTTCCCAACTTGCGGTTCCGCCGGCCGATCGTCCTAACGCACGCCCCGGATGGCTCGGATCGGGTCTTTGTCGCGTCGCAGCTTGGCGCGATCCAGGTGTTTCCCAACGATCCCGACGTGAAGGAAACCCAAGTCTCCACGTTCATCGACCTGGAAGATCGCGTGATCTATAAGGACAAAGAAAACGAGGAAGGGCTGCTGGGCTTGGTGTTCCATCCGAAATTCAAAGAAAACGGGCAGTTCTTCGTCTACTACACGACCCGCTCGGCTCCGCACACGTCGGTCGTGTCGCGATTTCGAACCGTGCCGGGCGATCTGACGAAGGGCGATCCGGCCTCGGAAGAGGAATTGCTCCGCATTCCCCAGCCGTATTGGAACCACAACGGCGGCGGTCTGGCGATCGGTCCCGATGGCTACTTGTACATCGCGCTGGGCGATGGCGGCTTCAAGGACGATCCGCACGGACACGGCCAAAACCTGGAAACGCTGCTCGGTTCGATCTTGCGGATCGACGTGAACCGCAAAGACGCCGGCAAGAACTACGCGATTCCCGCCGACAATCCGTTCCGCGAGACACCGAAGGCGCAGCCAGAGATCTACGCGTACGGATTCCGCAACGTCTGGGGCATGGCGTTCGACTCGGCGACCGGCCTGCTTTGGGCGGCCGATGTCGGCCAGGATTTGTGGGAGGAGATCGACATTGTGGTGAAGGGCGGCAATTACGGCTGGAAGCTCCGCGAAGCCACGCACAAGTTCAAAGATGGCTCCGACGCGCGGCCCGACCTCGTCGAGCCGGTCTGGGAGTACCACCACGACATCGGCAAGTCGATCACCGGCGGCTTTGTCTATCGCGGCAAAAACTTGCCCGACCTGGTCGGCTGCTACTTGTACGCGGACTACGTCAGCGGCAAAGTGTGGGCGCTGAAGCTGGACGAAAAGACCCGCAAGCCGATCGCCAACTACGCGATCCAGGACACCAAGATGCCGATCATCGCGTTCGGCGCCGATAGCCGCGGCGAAGCCTATCTGACCGACTCGTTCGGCCAGATTTGGACGATCGGCAAGTAGCTTGCACCCTTTCCCCCAGGACCGCATCCATGACCGCCGCCGACCATCCCTCCGCTCCCATTCCGCCCGCGCGAGATCCCCAGGTCGCCGCGCGGCTCGAAAAGGCCGTGGAGATGGCGCGGCGGGCGGGCCGAGTAACGCTCGAGCACTTCCGCCGCGATGACTTGGCGGTCGAACGCAAAGCGGACAACTCGCCCGTCACCGTCGCCGATCGCTCGGCCGAGCGGCTGATGCGGGAACTGATTGCCGAATGGTTCCCTCACGACGCGATCGTGGGTGAAGAACTGGGCGAGCAGAGCGGGGCCAGCGGATTCCGCTGGATCCTCGATCCGATCGACGGAACGAAGTCGTTCATCTGTGGCGTGCCGCTCTATAGCACGCTGATCGGCGTGGAACGGGACGGCCAAAGCGTGCTCGGTGTGATCCACATTCCGGCGTTGGATGAATGCGTGTATGCCGCGCGCGGCGGCGGCGCGTTTTACTCGCAGGGAGGGGCGGCTCCACGGCCGGCACGCGTCTCCAACCGACCGTTAGCCGCCGGTCTGTTCGCGACATCGCAAGTCGACAGTTTCGCGAAACGGGGCGCGCTTGCGGCGTTCGAACGACTGCAAGCCGCCGCCTACGTGACGCGTACCTGGGGTGACGGCTACGGCTATCTGCTGGTCGCGACCGGCCGAGCCGAAGCGATGGTCGATCCGATCATGAATGTGTGGGATGCCGCCGCGCTCCTGCCCGTGTTGGAAGAGGCGGGCGGCGCTTTCACCGACTGGAACGGCGTCGCGACGATTCACGGCGGCGAGGGTGTCGCCGCCAATCCGGCTTCGCTGGCCGATGTCCTGGCGATCACTCGGGCTTTTTCGCGGCCTTCGTGACGATCGCGTCGAGCGCCTCCAAGCCGCGATCTCGATGCACCTCGTAGAAGCCGGCATGGTATTCAATCACGTCGCCGGCCGGCCCAATCACCACCCACAGCGGCAGTTTTTCCCCGGTTACCCGCGGATCGCCGAGCGTCCGCAACACCGTGCCGTCATCCTGCAGCAACGGATAGCTTAGATTCATGAACGCCTTGAAGCGGCCGGCAGCTTGGGCTGAACGGCGTTTCGCCGCCGTGTCGGTTTCCGCCGACTCGTGGACCACCACGCCATACACCTCCACGCCTGATTTGCGCCGCTGCCGATTGAGGAAATCGAGGAAGCCGGCTTGGCCATACGGCTCCTCCAACGGCACATCGCGATACTCCCAGAAATGCAGGATCGTGACTTTGCCCTTCGCTTGGTCGCGTTGAAAGACCGCTCCGCCAATTCCCTCCAAACGGAAGTCGGCCGGCAACACGTTGCCGATCGCTTTCTCCCGCAGCGACGCGATCGCGCCCGCTCGGCCGCGTTGCGACTTGGCATCTTGGGCGATCGCTTTCGCCAAGGCGCCGATCAGCGGCGCATCGGCCAACTTTTCAATCGCAGGCTGCTCGGCTTTTAGCATCGCCAATTGTTTGTCGTTCCAGTGAACGTCCTCGTCCAGCGGCTCTTGGGCCAACTGCTCCCGCAACGCGACCAGTCGCTCGAAGCCGTCTTTCGCCGCTGCCTGTTCGGCCGCGTCCAGCTTACGGATCGACGCCAGTTCGACTCGCAATTCGTGCTCTTGCCCCTGGCCGATGAAGACCCGCTCGCGAACCTGCGCGACGAGCGGTGACGCGGCATCCACCCACAAGGTGCGTTTGACACCGTACGAGTTCCGCGCTTCGACGCGCCATGTTTGTCGATCGCCGCGTTTTTCAGCGCCGACCACTCGATGTTCCAACTTGCCGCTCTCCCAGGCGGCATCCTTGGCCAACGCGAACTGGCCGGGCACACCCGTCGTCACCACGGGAAGCACCACCGGCACTTGGCTTTTGCCGTCGCCGCGGTCGTACAACAGCACGGGCCCCCCCGATCCCGATGCTCGCCAAGCGGCATCCAATTCGACGCGGCCAAACCGGTCCGGCCAGCTCCAGCCGCCCGGTCCTTGTTCGGCCAGCGTCCAATACAGCGTCGCGCCTTCGGCCGATGCGTTGGCCACGACCACCGTCAGCTCAAACGGCTTTCGGCCTTGATCGTCACCCCGAGTGGGCGTCATGGCTCCTTTGTACTGCAGCACCATGCCCGACAAGTCAGCAGGCGAAGCGATCTCTTGAGCCGCCGCAATCGATGTATTCGCGAACCAGCAAATCCCGCCAGAGGCCACGTGACCGTCCGTATCCCGCCAAAGCGCGGCATCCCTAGTTACCGGCACTCCACCTAGCCCCACAGCCCATGCCAGCGCGAGCCCTGGCACCGCTCGACGGGTCCAGCGACACGCCAGGGCGACGCCGCGAGTCAGGAACGCGGACCGACGGCGAATGGAATTCGAAGACATCG
>CAIXSC010000065.1 GCA_903921945.1 uncultured Planctomycetaceae bacterium | reverse complement strand
CCCATGGTGCGACATCGAGGTGGCCCATGGTGAAATGCCGGAAACGCGTCGGGTTGTTCGCGAAACACCGGCAAAGAAGTCAGTCGGATCGCGGCCGGAAGCGGCCGTTTTGGCCCAGGCTGGCCTGTCGGATGTCGAGTTGGCGAGCGATGCGGAAGGCCGACGGGTCCGCGGGTCCTACGGCGGAAGTTGGACGAGCGGGATGAGTTTCGTCGCTGGAATGCTCTTCGATCCTGACACCGCGAGCAGTTTGCGCGGCAGCAGCGCGAATTCCTCCGAGGCGTACGCGGGACCGTACCGCTACTTGCCTAGCCGAACGGAATCGGCACAGATTTCCGGGTTGCAATTGGCGCTCACGATCAGCCAAGGCGGAGTGCCGACCTTCGCCGGCAACCTCTACGGCATTGCGAATGGCTCGGGGATGACCCGGCCTTAAGATTGCAGCGGCGGATAACGCGTCCGCTTCGCAGGCGACTATCGCTCGATGACCTGTGGCTCGCGATCCAAGGACCGCGAGCATGCCGCTATGGGGCGCTTTCTCTTATAACCCTGTGGCGAATCGTTTCTTGCGGGGTGCCTAGCCTTATCTCGGGCTACCGCACGCACCCTTGGATCGTCTACTTGGATCGTCGGCCATGTGTGTCCGGCGTGATGACTTTCCCGACCCGGCTTCATGGCAGGTGAGCGGCCTTCTCTGGCCATTTCGGCCATGAAAATGTTGCCTCTTCGGCGTGAGAGCACGCTGATTGCGAGTTATCCGCCATCGCGGTGAATCTCCGGATCCAAACCGGTTGCGAGCATCATATCGTTTGGGACGAGTACGCCATCGACACCACGTGTATCGTCGCTGACGATTATACCGTCTATTGGTAATAGATCGGTATTGGTTCAAGCGGTTCCGGCGCAAAGGTTCCTGAGCTGGCGGGCCTTTGACGCGAATCGCGAAAGGGCGGTGCAAGGCACTCGCCGCTGTGTTTTCCTGATAGACAAATATTTCCATGAAAGCAATTGACACAAAAAGCATGGCAATTATAAGTGATTTCGTTGACGAGGTTGCTCGGCGGGGATCGCGTGGATCCTGGTTTGGGCAACCGCAACGCAGTGGAGATTTTTGAGATGCGTAAGTTTTTTGGCGCGGTGGCGGCGGTGTTGATGGCGGCTTCGATGGCGGGCGCGGCTGAGCCGGTCTCGTTGGACCGGATTGGTCTGGGCGGCCTGGAACAACTGAGCGATGTGGAAGGCACTTCGGTGCGTGGTTTGTCGGCTAGCTCGACGGCCTCGGGCTTGAGCTCGCTGGGCGCCATTTTCTATGACGTCGCTTCGGGGTCGAAGGCGAACATCGATTTGGTGAACTTTTCGGCTGGTGCTGAAAGCGCTGCGGCTCCGGGCGCTAGCGTTGACGCGCAGAACTACAATGCCATCGGGATCGCGGGCGACTTGGCTGTGACCTTCCCGGGCGGCACGACGGCTGGCGTCTCGGCGTTCAGCGCTGGCGGTTCGTCGCAGAGCGGTGCGAATATCGGTGTGACGACGTTCGTGGTGCCGAACCCGGCCGCGAATCCGTTCTTCACCCCGTAGTGAGGCGCCGAGGCGTCTGCCTCGGTGACCCGATACGACTGGTTTGAAGGTGAGAAGATAGAGGGAGGCGGTTCCGGAGGTTCCGGAGCCGCCTTTTTTCGTTTTCGTCGACAGTTCCCACCGCCCCGAGCCGGTTCGGCTCTGCTGTAGCCCCGTGGCTTTGCTTCAGAGACGAACGACGCATGCGTCCGGTGGGTGGAAGGGCTCGTAGAAGACATTCGGCGGTGCGGAGGGACCGAGGAATTCCCAATTGTCGAGTTTTTCGAGTGGGAATTGAACGAACAGATGTCGCGTTCGTCGGTAATTCGCATTGTCGATACCGGCTTTTTTCTGCTTTTTTCAGCGGCTTTTTGCGGGTGTTTTAGGAGGTTTGGGAGGGATATTACGGTTTTTTTGTGGCAATGCTTGACATGATCACTAAACCCCATATACTCCATGGCACGTGAGCGGGTCGTGCGACTGACACAATCGGTTCAACCGGGTCGCTCAAAATGGGTTATCGCCTCAAATTTGCCGGCGTAGGTGAATTTGGTGTGCGGTTTTTTTAGGTTAGGGGTTTTTCGCATGCGTAAGTTCTTGTTCGCGTTGGTGGCCGTGCTGGCCTGCGGTTCGTTCGTGTCGGCCAACGAGCCGGTGGCGTTGGAAGGTTTGGGCTTGGATGGCCTCCAATCGATCAGCGAGACGGAAGGCAAGGAAGTTCGCGGTTTGGCCGCCACCTCGAGCGCCTCGGGCTTGAGCTCGCTGGGCGCCATTTTCTATGACACCACGTCGGGTTCGAAGGCGAACGTCGACCTGGTCAACTTCTCGGCCGGTGGCGAAGATGACGATGCTCCTGGCGCGACGGTCAGCGCTCAGAACTTCAACGCGATCGGCTCGACCACCGCGCTCGAAATCACCTTCCCGGGTGCTGCTTCCGCGATTAGCGCGTTCAGCGCCGGTGGTTCGTCGCAGAGCCAAGCGAACGGCACGGTCACGCCGTTCGCCGTTCCGGCTCCGGCCACGTTCGTCCCGTAGTTGATTCTCCCCCCAGGGGAGTCTACGGATGAGCTAGTATGAATGGGCATGGCCGCGAGCAATCGCGGCCATGCTTTTTTTCGTTAAGCCTGGGAGAAAGCGGAAAGTTCTGTCGCGAACGGTGGCGACTATCCCTCCCGCGAACACGCTCTGCATCAACGTCAGTACCAGGCGGTTCCGGATCTCCGGGGCCGCCTTTTTTCGTCGGCGTGCGTGCGAGTCCTATCGCGATTGAGCCGAGGCAGCACACTCCCGTTTTTTACGGCTCAGATCTGACAGCGATGGCTGTCGATGGCGTGTCATAGAGGGGCTGACCAGCGACGGTCGACACGCATGTGGCAGAAAAAAAGAGCCGTCCTCCAAGTCATTGGAATAAATGCCAGAAACTTCGTGTGTTTTATTGACTTATTCGGCGTTGTCGTTATGATGCTTAGGAAGTGAGTGATTCGTGCGACTGACACAATCGGCTCGAACGGATCGCCAGAGTTGGGAATCGCCAGGAGCTTACCGAAGTAGGTAGGCTGAGCAAGGCGATGGAGTTTTTAGGTTAGGGGGTTTTTCGCATGCGTAAGTTCCTGTTCGCGTTGGTGGCCGTTTTGGTCTGCGGTTCGGCGGTTTCGGCCAACGAACCGGTGGCGTTGGAAGGTCTGGGCCTGGATGGCCTGCAGTCGATGAGCGAGACGGAAGGCAAGCAAGTTCGCGGATTGGCGGCAACTTCGAGCGCCTCGGGTTTGAGCTCGCTGGGCGCGATCTTCTATGACACATCGTCGGGTTCGAAGGCGAATGTCGATCTCGTGAATTTCTCGGCCGGAAGTGAAGATGGCAATGCTCCCGGCTCGACGGTGAGCGCTCAGAACTTCAACGCGATTGGCTCCACCACGGCTCTCGAAATCACCTTCCCGGGTGCTGGATCGGCGATCAGCGCGTTCAGCGCGGGTGGTTCGTCGCAGAGCCAAGCGAACGGCACGGTCACTCCGTTCACGGTGCCGGCGCCGGCCACGTTCGTCCCGTAAGACATCTGAAAATAGCGAAGGACGGTCGCGATTCGTCGCGACCGTCCTTTTTTTTTTTTGCCGAGGCAGTTGTTCGTTGCCGTTGGACTAGCGGATGTACGCGGTGGCGCCACCAAAGGCGCCGCCCGTGATCGTTCCGATGAACAGCGTCTCGACTTCGAGGCCGAGTTGCAAGCGGCTTTCGGTCGAGTGGATCGGATCGATCAAGCCCGCGATGCAGCCGACGTCGTAGCAGGTGGAAGCATGGTTCGTATCGACGCCGAAGACGTAGCTCTTCGTCTTCGGATCGATCAGCATGCCGGAGACGAAGCTCATGCCGGCGGTGATGGCGCTGCCACCTTCGCCGCGGATCTTGCTGCCTTCACGGGCGGTGATCGGCTGGATTTTCGCCAAGCCGGCGTTCTTCAAGGCGGCTTTGGTCATCGCCTTCTCGGCGGCCTCGCCGCGAGCGCCACTGAGAGTCGCGATAAAGCTCGCCAACATCAGAATTAACAACGACTTACGCATGCTAGAGATTCCTTTCCCTTGAATCTGACCGGCCGCGAGGCGATTTCGGGTGATCGCTACGGCCACAGGCCCCTCGCCTGCTTGGTCAATCGGTTATGACGGTCGCGTACCATCAGCGGAATTTCCCGAACATTCCGCCAAGTTCAGAAACTGATCGAGGCGCTCATGCTGGCGCCGAGCAGGCTGAGATCTCCGGCCTCGGAGAAGGCGGTTGCCGAAGCGGCACCGCCGAAGAGCGGCGGTCCGCCGATGAGGAAGGCTGTTGAGTCGCTGCGAGCGGAGACCGATCCGGCTCCCCAGTATTGTCCTTCGACTGCGAACCGCACGGTGAGAAATCCGGGGAAGTGCTTCAGGCACCGATGGTATTCAAAACCGACCTGCATCTCGCCGATGCCGACCATGTCGTCCTGGGTGCAGGCATAGGCCGAGTCGGAGTTGAACGCGGTCGAGCCGCCGAATTTTTTCGTGAACGCGTGGGCTTCGGTCCTGGCGAACGCTTCGGTTTCGGACCAGAGAATGGATCCCCGAACGTTCCAAACGAACGACACGCCGAGCGGGCCGCATCCCGGACCGGGGCCTGGCGGGCAATCCATGGGCCAGATGAGGTTGCGGCCGCCGATCGAGGCGGTGAAGCCGAGTCCATCCACGGAGTTGGCGATGCTACCGACGCCATAGAGGCTGACTTTCGCGTCGGCGGGACCTACCTCGCCGTAGCCCAACGTGGTGAGGTTGCGATCCATTTTCGCGTAGCGGGCACCAAAGCTGATGTCCAGGAACCCGTTGCCGAAACAGAAGCTGTTCATCAGCTCGATGTCGGCGGTCTGGGCGGCTAGGTAGTAAGCGTCCAGTGTTGTGGGCTGCGCGATGGCTGGCACGACGGGACTGGGGGTGTTGAACTGGGCGTCGAGATTCCAGTAGCTGACACGGAATCCCGAGCCGGCTTGGTTGCGAAAGCCAATCCAAGTTCGTGTGCCGACACCTAGTCCTCCATCGGCATCGCTGATGATGAGGCGTTCGGCGACCAGATCTTCCAATTTCACGACCGGAGCCGTTTCACCGAGTGGCGAAAGCATGGTGAGTTGCGAGCCAAAGAACAGTCCGGGTGGGCAGGCGCGTCGGCAGAAGTTGTAGAAATCGGTGCGGAGGTTGGTGCGCGGCGGTTGGTAGCGGGGGCTGGGAGGCGGCAAATCCTCGTAGGCTTCCGCGTCTTCCTCGACTTCTTCTTCCATGTCTTCCTCGACCATTTCCTCGGTGTCCTCCTCCACTTCCTCCGGGTAACGGTTCACCATGGGAGGCGGCGCGAGCACTGCGGGCGGAGCCGGCGGGTAGCTGGGAGTGGCGGGTCCGGCGGGTGGCGGCGGCACGTATTCCGGAGCGGAAGGTGTGGCCAGGGGCTCGCGCGGATACATCGGCGCCGCCGATAAGGGAGGGTTGGGATTAGGGTAGGCTGGGTTGGTGGCATAAATCGGAGGTGACTGCGGACCTCCATATGCGGGAGGCGCTATCGGACCGGCGTACGTTGAATTGGGCGCAGGAGCCAACGGTGCGGCCGGGGCCAGCGGGGCAGGCGCGACGGGAGCGGGGGACGGCGGGTAGGCGGGCTGCGGGTAGGCCGGCTGTTGGTAAGTGGGCTGTGCCGGATTCGCATAGGCTGGGGGCGAAACCGGGCCGGGGAAGGCCATCGGTGGAGCTTGACTGGTTGGCGGAGCCATGGGGCTGTAGCCTGGCATCGGCGTGGCCGGGTTGGGCAAAGGCATGTTTTCCGGTGTCGTCGGCGCGGCTTCCGCTGGTGGTGCGAGCATGGCAGGTGCGGGTTCGGTCGGGGTTGCAGGTCGTTTCACCGGACGGGCGGGAGCGGTGGTCGGCAACGGAGTCTCTGGCGGAACTGGCACGGCTTCACCCTCCGCTTCCGCGGGTGCGGGCGTCGGAGCGGGTTTTGGCGCGGGGACAGCGAGTGGCGCGACACGCGGGGTTGTGGCAGGGGGCACTGGCTGTCGCATTGGCTGAACAGGGATCATCGGCGTGGTCGGCGTGGCTGGAGCTCGGGGAACGGCTGGCTGGGGAGCCGGGACGGGAGTGGTTGGATCAGGAGGTCCGGGGTCGGCAGCCGGGGGGGCGACACGTTGACGGGTGGGCGTTTGTGGAAGTGGCAGCGGGACTTCGGGCGCGAATTCCTCCGAGGCGGCAGGCAGGGATTCGTCGTCGACCGGGGACGGCGGCGGCGTATCGGCTGCCATTTCGAGTTCGGCCGGGTCGGGGATTCCTTCGAGCTCTTTTTCCTCATCGTCCGCCAGTTCTTGGATCCGCCGTGGCGTGCGGGGTGGCGACGTGGCGGGAGGGCGTGTCGCTGGTGCGGAAGGTGCCTCCGAGCCGGAGGCTGGGGCCTCTTCCGACTCCTCGCGCAACGTGACTCGCATGACGTTGCCGCTCGAAGGGGAACGGCGGGATTGTTCCGCCGCCGCACGTTGAACGGTTGGCCGTTGGACGCGGCGGGTGCTTCGAGTTGCCACGGGGGCCACAAGCTCTTCTTCCGCCGGGGCCTCGGCGGCCAGATCTGGCGGGCTAGCGGCCGGTTCGGCCGCGATCGAGCCGCGTCGGGCGAACCCGCCGAGGCAGAGTGCGCCAATGAGCGTCGCCAAGCAGGCGGATCGGGCCGCGAGCTGTAAGCGAGGGATCGAGGACATGGAAGGCTCCTTGACGAAAGGGCGTGACCAGGCGGTGCGCGGCGAGTGCTTGGAGGGGGGCGGAAGCATGGACATGGCTAGAAACGGTTGGCTCGGGGAATGACGTAGTTTTGGATGAAGAGCCGGTTGGTGTAGCCGACCGACTTTTCCTCGTCTGTGGCCATCAACGGCGAGCGGCGGGCGAGACTGACACCAGGCTTGATCACGACCAGCACGGCGTTGCGTTGCCATTCGCTTTCAAATTCACTGATTAACATCCGGATCTTTCCGGCGGCCGGGTCGGCAGTGTAAACGTAGTTGTTATCCATACCTCGGAACACCACGAAGTGGTTGTAGCCGCGGTGGGTGATGCCCACGATCAGCGGGATTTTCGATTCGCGCAGCTTCTCGAGCGGCAGTCTTCCGAGCAGTGTCTGGTAACCGAAACCGGCCGCTAAACGCCGCAAGTCGGTGAGCGTAAGGCCGTTTTCGATGCGCTCTTTGAGCTCGTCGACGGAGAGTGTTTGCAACAGCGAGGTGAGGATCTCGGTTTCGGTTTCTTTGCCGCCCCATTGGTAACGGCAGATCGTGGACAGGGCGGCGGCGCCGCAGGAAAAGTCCCGTTCCTGAAGCACCACGCCTTCGACACGCAATTGGCGGGCATTCTTAGGGAAGACCTCGAACGTGCGAAGCTGGTCGCGAACCGGCGACTGCGAGACGGGGCTGGGCCGCAACGAAGGCGGCTCTTGAGCCCGCGCCGTGCCGACGCCAACCATCAAGCCCGCGACCAGTCCAACCGCGAGCCAGCCGGCAAGCCATTTCTTTCTCATGAGTGTTTCTCCTCGCGAGGGTTGGGTTGCTAGTACGACCAGCCGATGCCCATTTGCGCGTCGGGGGCCACGTCGGTTAAACCGATGGTCAAGTAGGGTTCGATGGTCCGCGCCTTGCGGTTTCGCGGACTGTTGGGATCGCGGTTGGCGATTGTCATGGCGAGCCGCAATTGCAGCGGCTCGCGGGCGCTTCCGGCCGAGCGGCGATTGTTGATATGGATCTCGGTCAGATACGAACCGCTGAAGCTGCCGTTGAGAGTGATCTTGGAGTTGATGGCGTAGCCGACACCAAAGCGGTAGTACCCCAGCACGCCCGGCGACAGCGTCACGTTCGGCGCGATTTCGGTGTCGAAGCGATGCTGGTAGCCGAAGCCGCCGAAAAGCACCAATGGATCGAACACGCGGACCATGGTGAGCCCCGCCGTGGCCGTCCAAAAGCCCTGCCCAAGGGACGCTCCCGGGACGGCGATCGAGGAGGCGAAATTGCTTTCGCCCGTCGGGGCCGAGCACGAAAAGTTCGCCATGATTGTCGCGCTTTCCATGTCGCCTTCCTGGATCAACCGGGTCAGCGAAACGCTCATATCGCCGATGCCGCCCGTGCTGCTGTACTCGTCTGAACCCGCGAACACGAGCTGGCCGCTGGACCAACCGAACGGCAGCACGACCGAGCCTTGCCAATCCGGAGTGATGCCCAAGCGGATATCGATCGTGCCGATGACCAGCCGGTTGGTTCGCACAATATCGCCCGCGAACACCGCGCTGCCTTGTTGAAGCGAGATCGTGTTCGTCGAGTTGCTGAGGGTGTAAGCCAAGCCGAATTCCATTTGGTATTCGCCCGGCTCCAGCAGCACCGAGTCCTGGCGGAGGAACTCAGGCTGCTCTTTGGGCGGAGCGACACCGATGGTCGTCGCGCTGGCCGCGCCGCCGGTTCCGCCCGAAGCAGCGCCGCCGCTGGGCGTGGAACCGGACGAGCCGGCGCCCATCGGTGAGCTGCCCATCGGCGAGGCCCCCATCGGCGAGGCCCCCATCGGCGAAGTGCCCATCGGCGAACCCGTGCCAGCCCCGGCACCCGTTTGGGCATCGGTCGTGGCGGGAGGCGTGGGGCGGGCGGGCTTCGAGGGTTTCGCTTCGCCTTCGGAAGCGTCCGCTTGGTAGGCCACTTGCATGAACTCTTCCAAGCGTCGTTGTTCGGCCGCCATATCCAGCCGCTCGTCGAACGCCGGCAAGGTCGGCGTCGCGTGGCGGACGGGACCGCCGGCTTCGCTTTCGCCGCTCGTTCCGTAGGCCGTCGCGGCCGGGAATGGCCGAGTTTCCGTGGAATGGGGAACGCGTAAGGCGGGCACGAGCCGTTTAGCCTCGGGCGCGGCGAATGGCCGCGGTATGGAACCCGGCAAGTCCTCAACGGGCTCGTTGGAAACGCCGGCTAGCGGTCCCGCCGACGGTCTGGTGTGGGGGCGTTTGCCAGGATTGGCAACCGGCACAACGCGTTGCCGGAGGCTGGGAAGAAAGGCTTGGCCGGCGGAGGGACCGGTCGTTCGGATATCTTTCACCTGTGAGCGGCCCGCGTCCTGAACCACGGCCCACAGGGCGGCGATCGCGGCGATGGCGCTCGCGGTGGTCGCCCAAAACGCCACCCGTCGCCGATGCCCGGCGAAGTCTGGCCGCTGGCCGTCGCGCGGCGAGGCCAACCACGTCCGCAGGCCGTGAGCCCAGCAGAGCGCGGCGATGCCCGCGAATGCTAACTTCCAACGCCAAGACTCCATGGCCGTCACTGCAACGAGCATGCTCGTCAGGCCCAAGCAGGCGGCGGAGAGGATGCGAAGGCTCATGGTCGGAGTTCCCAATGCGAGCGGGAGGGCGATCAATGGACGCGGGAGTGAAACGCGGGGGATTTCCCGCCGCGCCTCGGGGGTGGCTTGCGCTATGCTGGCGGCGGATCCCCGTTGGTCTGGCGGGCGGGCGATCGGGCCGCGATGGAGGTTGTTCATCGGTGGGTTTCCGTGGATATGAGCGTTGGCGGCCGAGATCGCGGCCGGAGTTTGAAAATGGCTCCGCTAGTAGGACAAGCCCACCGCAACGGCGATTCCGAACAGATCCAGGTAGCTGTCGTTGCGGTCGGCCAAGGCGCGGACCCCGCCGCCAAATGGTTGCGTCTCGGTGCCGCTCAGGAACGCCTGCGAGCGGCTGGACGCTTCCACTTCCCCCAGCGCCCAACGCTGATACTCAAAGCCGATCCTCATCACGAGGCTCGTCGGGAGCTTTTCGAGTTTCTTTTCATACTCAAAACCGAATTGGAGTTCGAAATTCCCGGTGATTTGGCGTTCATCGCCCATGGCCGTCGCTTGGTTGCGGGAGAAGGCGGCGGCGGAAGTGTTGCCTTGGACGACCGCGTTCGCGTCGGTCAAGACGCTGACGGCCGTTTCCGACCAGAGGGCGGTGCCGCGAATATTATAAAAGAGTCCCCAATTCATGACCCATTCCTGAAAGGGCGTCTTGGGGCCCGGAGCGCCAAGCCGCGCCTCGGCCTTGGGGCCAAGCAAGTCCTGGATGTGGATGAAGCCGCCGATGGAACCGGTGAAGCCAATTCCTTGCATTTCATTGGCCGCCATCGCCATGCCGTAGACGCTGACGCCGTTGCCGACATCGGCGTAGCCAACCGTGCTCGATTGCAAAGACAATTCCGCCATCCGCACCCCAAAGGAGGCGTCGATACGGTGATGTCCCATCGGAAAGATCTGGGTGAATTCGAGGTCGAGCGAGTGGATGTCGTAATGGCTGGCGCTGGAAAACGCGGGTTGAGCGAACTGCGGGAAGACGGGATCCGCCTTCAATTGGTCATTGGCCATCGTGAAGTAGCGGACCCGGAACCCCTGGTCTTCCGGCATCACGCCCGCCCACATGCGAACGCCCGTTCCGATTCCCGACACGCCCGTTTGCTGCCACACCTGGCCGGTTGTGAAGTCGGCGATTCCCACCAACTGCTCGGGCTCGCGGAGCGGGGCGATGAAGGTCAGCTCGCCGCCCGCGTACACGCCGCCTTCGATCGCCTTCTTCGCGCGGCCGATCATTTTCTCGCCGGCCGTCCGCAGTGTTTGTTTGCCTTTGGAGATCGGACGCGGAGCGGCGGCGGGGGGAGGAGGGCTGCTGGCGGTCGTCCCCGAACCGGTTCCGGAGGAGCTGCTCGAACCTGAACTGCTCGAACCCGTGCCACTCGTCCCGCCACTCGTCCCGCTGCTCGACGGCTTCGCGGCCGGCTCCGACATCGGTGGGCTCGCGGCGGGAGCCGTGGCCATCGGCGTCGCGGCTGGCGGCGCGGTGGTCGCAGGCGGAGCGGGCAACTGGGCGAAACGCGGCGCGGCCGGCGTCGATACCAAAGTGGTTTCCGCGGCCATTTCCGGCTCGAACGAGTTCTGTTCGGCCGCGATTTCCTCGTCCGTCACTTCCTCGTCATCCCAAAACCGACGCCCCATCGACTCGCTTTCCTGATCGGCCGCCGCCTCAAGTTGCGAGTTGCGTTCGTCGCCCTCCGGCATCGTCGCGGAAGTCTCGTCGTTCACGGGGCGAACCAAGCGCGTGTTCATGTTCCCGGACGGACGGCGGATATCGGTCGCTCGAACGGATGCCACGCTGGCGCCCCGGGGACGCTCCACAACTTCGGTCTGCGATTTAACGGCGCGCCGCGTCGTGCCGGCACTCGGCGCGGCCGCCGAACGTGTTTTCGAGGCAACCGTGGTCAAAGATTGGGAGCGGCTTTCGCTGGGGACGGTTGCGGCTCGGCGTTCGCGTGGCGTGGCGGTGCTTTGCTTCGTAGCCTCTTGGGCGCCACGGTAGCCGTCGAAAATCAGTCCGCCGGTCACTGCCAGCGCCGCGACGGCGCCGACTAGCGGCCAAGCGCCACGGGGCGCGGAGGCACTCGGCATGGATCTGGAATGTCGCTTCATGGTGTACCGCTCCAATCCGCTGTCGGATGGACCTATTCCGCCCGAAAACAGGCCAAGCCGACCGACCTCGCATCGCTCGAAACGCGAAAACCAAGCCGGTCCTCGCGAAAGTTAAAATGGAGATTTTGTGTCGGCATTTCCTGTTACGCGGACTTTATCGACGGATCGGATGGGAGAACTTTCGAAGAACTTCAGAATTTTGTGGACCCCCATAAAAGTCGGCGCACTCGACTCAGGATCGCTAAAGCACCCATTCATCCCAATTCGCTTGCCGGTTCCCAGGCGATGGGCCCAGTCGGTTGGAAAGAGTGAAAAAGCAGCTATTCCCGGAAATTGGAAAGTTTGCTAGTAGACACGCGTGTTTGGCGGATTTTTGAACCGGTTCCCGTCCTTACCAGCGAGGGTTTCCAGGGTGTCGCGAGCAACCATGAGTATCTGGTTGGCGCTGCTGGCCGTCGCAGGGCCGTGGACACGCGGCGCGGTCGCGGAGCCGCCAAGGGAACTGCCGCAAGGTCTCGAACGCCATGCCGCGCCGCTCGATTCCGAACGCGGCGCGCGGCGCGAACATTTCGATGACGAGGACGATCGCCGTGGCGTGACCACCGCCGTCCGACCGGTGTCCGGTCCTTACCGGGTGCCCGAGCGTTTTACCGACACCGATTCGATGGGTGGGCTCGGTGCCATGGAAGAAACAGTCGCGGACGAAGATGACGCATCTTCCGAAGCGGAACTTGCCCCATCGTCGAGCGGCGAGCCGCAGAATATTGATGAGCAGGGGGGAGTCACGGGGCAAGCGGAATTCGCGGGGGATGCGGGGGAGGACGTCGAGGAGGCCGAGGATGTCGAGGAGGCCGAGTTCGCATCCGCTCGCCAGGAAACGGTCGCCGACCCGCTGGTCGCTCCATCCTCGGTTTCGTTTCATGAGGGACGCCGTTCCACAGCCGACGATCTCGAACCGGACGACGTCGCGGACCAGGAGACTCGCTCTCTGTCCCACCGCGTCTTTTCATGGACCGGATTGCGCAGCCATAGCGGTCTTCGTTACGCACTGCTGGGGTGCTCGTTCCTATGCGCGGTCCTGCTAGTGCGGAAGTGGTTCCGCGAACAACGCGCCGAGGGCGAATTTGACGAGTCGTACGGTGACGAGCGGAATCAAGAACACGATGAGGCGGAGGCGGCGCTCGACGGGCAAGACGAGCGAGACGAAGTTGCGCTTGCCGCGCCCCTTCGAAGCGATACCCCGGTGCGGGGTGGCCTGAATCCAGCCTCTGCCGAGTGGCAAAGCCGGGCGAGCGAGCCACACGCGACCGCGACTGCTGAACCTGCGTCGCAGAAGCAGGAATCCCGCACGAAGAAAAGAATCGGCCGCGCATCCACACCGGCGCCGATCGAGCGTCCCAGCGAGCGGCGAGCACGGCGTCGAGGCCGTTGGCGTTTCCTCTTACCGCGTGTGTCGTTGTCGCTGCCGTCCTGTGCTTCACGAGCCGCGCTGGAGCGGGAATCGCGTTCGCAATCGTCGGTCGAAGCGCGAGCGGATGGCGAGCTTCGGAAGGACCGGGAGGACGGTGCCGGCAATGCTTCGGCCGCGAAGTCGGCGGCGAACGCTCCAGTGGTCGCGCCACTGCCCGCGATGGTGCCGGCTCCACCTGCGGCGCCGCCCTCAAACCCTTCCGCGGTCATCGTGCTTTCGCCGACCACCGGATACGCGGGACCGATGCCGGGGCCGCAATACGGAGGCGGATTCGGGAATGGCATGAGTGGCCCGGGGATGAATCCCTGGGATCCATCAGCACGAGCATGGGGCGGAGGTCCGACCTGGGCGTCCGCGTTCCCGCCGCCGGCCTATCCGCAAGGCATGGCGACTCATCCGCCCTATTCTATGCCGATGCCCTACCAGGTTTCGATGCAAGTTCCGATGCAAGTGCCAGTCCCGGTTCAAATCCCGGTGCCCGTGCATCTTCCGATCCCGCTGCCGATCCCGTACGCGGCCAACGTCGTGGCCACGCCGCCAACCCATAGCACGGCCGATTCGCGGCGGGATGGAAATGTGTCGCCGTCGGGGTGAAATGGCGACGTCAGTAAGCCTCTTCGCAGCTTGCGTCTTTACGCTCGGATGCCACGGTACGCTTGGGTGCCAGGACGCTGGTTGGTGAGCAAACGAAAAAAGGGCGGAAACGCTGTCGCGCTTCCGCCCTTGGCCCCGCACAAGTCACACCCGCGTTATGGGTCCGGCCGAGTCGAATAAGCCGGGGATGGCGTCGGGGTGAGGCTCGCCTGAGGCCGCTGCGACCACTGGCTTACGGGTTCGAGATCGGGTTGGGAACCACGAACATGGAGGCCCCGCCATTGACCACCGACTGCGACGAGCCACCGGCCGTGAACGAGCCGATCGACGCGGTGAAATCGCCGACGCTGAAGACGAAGGCGGGCCCGACGCCAATCACGTTGAAGTTCTGCGCGTCCACGTTTGGACCGCAGCCCATCGAATCTTCCGCCGACGAGAAATTCACGAGATCAAGGTTGACACGCGACGCGGTCGCCGGGTCGTAGATCACCGCGCCGAGCGAGCTCAACCCCGAGGCGACCGCCTTCACGGCCATGCCGCGAACCTTGTTACCTTGGCGATCGCTGATCTTCTTGATGCCGGTGAGTCCCACCTTCGACAGGGACACCGGTTCCTTCGCGCTCGCCACGCCGCCAGTCAGGACCACCAACAACGCCGCCAAAACAACATTACGCATGACACACTCCTTGAGGAAAACACTCGAATCCCACCGCGACCAATCCACCGGGGCCACTCGACCCGCCCGTGATCAGCCTTGCGTCTAACAAGACAATAATATCCATGGCGGATGAAACAATTTAAAATGCACGTTTGATGTGTGTATTTAATGCGCGGTGCAAGGGAGAATCGGCAAAGGACTCACAGCGAGATTTGTCCGCACGGGAAGACGCGGAGCGGACGGCTGTGAGCGGTCCCGCATCGCGTGGCGCGGGACGAAGATGCGTTAAAGCCGCAAAACAACGAGTAGGCGGGTTGCTCGTTTAGGGCTGTTTAACCGGCTTATCCGGCGCAGTGGCGGCCTTCTTGCCATCGGAGACGTTCGGCGTGGCGTTCGATTGAGTGTTCGATGGGTCCTTCGGCGTGGCGTTCAGCATTTTCCAATGCACATCGGCGACGGCCCACATGTAGGCATTGATTCGGGGGTTGCGCCGCAGTTCCTTGTCGGCGGCCAGCGCGAGGTACTTGCGGCACAGGGCTTCTTGGCCTTCGCTTTCATAGAACAGCGCCAGATAGAGGTGGGCGTAAAAGAGTCTGCCGGCGAGCACTTCGGCGGGCGGGTCGTCGGCGCGGGCGGCGGCGAGCACTTGTTCCGGAGTGGTTTTCCCCGCGAACATCTGGAAGATTTCGGTCATCGGCACGCGCGGGTCGCGGTCGACTGGCAGCAGTGTGGCTCGGGCCTTGTCGCGGCTTTCCGCCCGAGCGAGGCACAGATACCGCCACACGGAGTTCTCGACGTCGCGGTTGTCGAAGGTTTGATAGAGCTCGAACTGCTTGGAGCCGCGGGCGAATTGGCGATCGTAATAGAGTGCGATCCCGCGTTCCCATTGGGGCGGTTCGCGTTCCGGCCGAAGCTCGACGTAGCGGTCGAAATCTTTGACGGATTCGGCGACGTCGCCGCGACGGAACCGTTCCCGGCCGCGCCAATAGTGTGCATCGGCAGCACCCGGATCGCGGGCGATCCAGTCGGTGGCGAGCTTGAGCACGGCGTCTCCGTCGCCGGCGCGATCGGCCAAGGCGAGTTTCCGGGCCGTATCCGCGTCGTTCGTTTGTGCCACGGCTTGGTTCTGGCCCTTGACCGTCGGGCTGGCGGATGGCGTTTGGGCTCGGAGGTCAGTTGGCGGAAGGAGCGCCAGTGGGGTCGCGAGGAGGAACGCGAGCATGGCGACACGAACCCTGTGCCGTTCGGGAGTGGCCACCGTTTTTCGATGGACAGGCGTACCGGCGATCGGGGGGGCGGGACGACAGCCGCGTTGGCTTGAAAGGGGAGCGACGTTCATGCCATCAACTCGTGAGGACTGGTTGGAGTGGGACTTGGAAACGAAAAAAACTTGGTTGCGCATCGTCGAAAGCTCAGGGGCCACAAGTTCTCCAGATTTTTTTTCCAAATCCGCGAACTTTTTCACGCGTCTCAGCGTCTTGTTACCTAGAGAGAGATTGTACCGGTTGTTGCGGACGCCTGGGTGGTAGGAAGGGCGTGACAGGCATTCCTCATCCAGGGCGATGGAACGCCATTTCCTAGATCAGTGAAGGAGCTTTCACTCAAGGAGGAGATCATGCTGGTTCTTAGCCGTAAGGTTGGCGAGAAGATTGTGATCGGTGGAAACATTACTGTCACGCTGGTGCGGCTAGCGGGCAATCGTGTTTCTATCGGCGTCGATGCCCCAGCGGACATTCGGATCGTTAGGGGAGAAGTCGACGGATCCCGCGCAATGGGTGGCGAGTTGCCAAGCTCGAAGGCGTCGGCGACCAGGCAAGTTGTCTGCGGATCGCTCGCCGCGGATTCGCCGTCGGCTGACTCGCTGAGCCCTGACTCGCTGAGCCCTGACTCGCTGAGCCCTGACTCGTTGAGCCCTGACTCGCTAAGTCTCGATGCAGGCCATGTCGAGTCACTTGCTCCGTAATGCAGGCTTGTCTATCGAATCTAGTCATTCAAGCGACTAGCGACGGGCAAGCGACTAGCGATGGGCAGGCGACTAGCGATGAGCAAGCGACTCGCGACGGGCAAGCGACGATCCGCGATTAGCTCCATTCGATGGCGTCAGCGATCCAAAACGCCGTACGCGGCGGACGTTGACTGCCCGGAACTTGATCGATGGCGCTGGTGTCGCGCTGCGATGGTCGAGTTCGCGACTTGGTTGGAATTCGCGCCGGTTTCGAAGGTGTGTTACCAGGGTTGCTAGCCCCTCCCGCGAAGAATGCGGCCCAGACGATGCCTCCGATCAACGCTGCGACGACAACACCAGTCGTTCCCAGGAGGATCTTTCGTTGACGGGGTGCCATCGCTGAGAAGGAGGATTTCCAGCGAGCGACTGCACTGAGATTTTCCGCGCCTCGAATCGATGGCCTTCCTCGCCCGGTGCTCGGCTTTCGGGCTCCCGCCCGTTCCACACTCGGAGTCGGTGCGCCCGTGGGGGAACGACGACGCTTGCTTGAAGACTCCTGCTGGAGAACCGAAAGGAAAGCGGATGGATCCGCCGCGACCGCGCGACTGGCGGACGATGAATCGCGTTCCACGTCGCCTGCCTCGCCGTTCGGCGCCAACGCATCGGTCGCATTGACTGCTGGGGAGTCACCGCCCGTCTCCTCGCTGGTCTCGTCATCGCGAGTGTTCTCGGCGCTAGCGCTCTCTGCGACGTCGTTCTCGGCACCATCGTTCTCGACGCTAGCGAGATCGACGCTATCGTTTTCGGTGCTAGCGAGATCGTTGTTCGTCCAATCCTTGCCGGCTAGGTCCTTGCCGGCTAGTTCATTGCCGGTTGATGGTTCACCACGGGCCGATTCATCGCTGGCCAGAGCAACACCGGCCGAGTCGTTGCTAGCCGATTCGCTGCTGACCGATTCGCGGCTCGCTGGGGTGCTGCTACCTGGCTCGTTTGTGACGGCGAGGCTGTCATCCGCGGTGATGTCGGTGCCTGGGATCGATCGAGGTGCCACCGCGATTGTGGCTGCGGACTCGGGAGAGACTTTTTTGACGGTGCCCGGCTGAATGCCAATCGATGACGGTTTGTCAGCGGAAGACTTCTTGACGCTGGCAGGAGCGGCGCTGGCAGGAGCGGCGCTGGCAGGAGCGGCGCTGGCAGGAGCGGTAGCGGGCTGGCGTGGCACCACCTGCGGTCGAGGGGTGTCCGTCGGTTTGGGTGAACGGAGGCTTGAATCCGCCGCAGCCGTGGCGTTCGAGGCGACGGTGGGAACGGCGGTGACGGGCTTTGCTGCGGGTGTCGAGGTTTGCGGTGCCTTGGACTTCCCAGCGGACGCAGGTGATGCCGTGGACGCTGGTGATACGGGGGGAACGGTCAAGGGCGTGGACGACGGGGAAGGGCGTTTGGGCGGAGATCGGTCGAGGGTTGGAGCGCCGCCGTCGGCCACGGTATCGGTAAAAACTTTGGGGTTGGAAGGCTTGGGCGGTGTTGGTGACGTCCCCGATCCAACTCGTCCTTTTTCCACGGTGCGGGTGGGCGTTCCAGTCATGCTACCGGTGGATAACGGCTCGGGAGACGCGGGCGCCACGTCGCTAGGATTGGCGGTGGATACCGCGGATGATGGCGGCGGCAAGGTGCGAGACGACGACGACGAAGCCTTAACGGCAGTCGCCAGGCGCCTTCCGCTACCGGTATCCGAGCGACTCGCCGTGAGGCTCGTTTCCGCCAGAGTGGCCGCCAGATCCGAAGCGGTGGTGGCCGGTTGTGTTGCCAGCCAAGCGCGAAGTTCGGCGGCGACTTCGCCGGCGGATTGAATGCGGCGTTCCCGTTTCTTGTGCATCATGCGTCGCACCAAATCAATCAACTCGCGCGGGCAGTCGGGCCGGTCGATCCGGATGTCCGCAGGTTGCTGGGTTTGGTGTTTCGCGATCCGCTGAGCCAACGATCCGTCGGGAAAAGGCGGGTGGCCAGTCAGCAAGTAATAGAACGTGCAGCCGAGGGCATAGATGTCGGCGCGGGCATCGACATCATGGCTGTTGAGCGCCTGTTCGGGCGCCAAGTAGTCGGCGGTGCCGAGCACATTTTCGTTATGGGCGATGGTCAGCGACGACTCGGCTTCACTGGAGAACAAGGCCAAGCCCAGATCCAAAATCTTCACGACACCTTTGTCGTCGACGAGCAGGTTTGCGGGTTTGACATCACGATGGATCAGGCAGCTTTCGTGGGCGTGTTGCAGACCGTCGGCTGCTTGAATGATGTAGTCCGCCGCCACCGTGAAGTCCAGAAAACGCGGCGCAAGGTCCTTCACGATCGTGTTCAGGTCGGCCCCTGACACGTATTCCATCACCATGTAGTGCGTTTCGCCTTCGTTGTCGACGTCGTAGGCGCGGACGATGTTGCGATGCTGCAGGGCTGCGATTGCCTGCGCCTCGCGCTGGAATCGAGCCAAGTAAGACGAGTCGCCGATGCGGCTCTTGGGCAGGACCTTGATCGCCCGCCGCTGACGCAACAATCGATGCTCGGCAAGATAGACGCTGCTCATACCACCTGTGCCAAGGTGTCCGAGCAGCTTGTAGTTCCCGAGAAAAAAGCCCCGATACTTACGATCGAACAGCTTGTCACAGTGCCATTTGGTAACCAGTTGCTCGCCGATCAGATGCTCGGCGACGGCGACAGCATCCTCGGGGCGCGTCCCGCCATGGGCCGCGTCGAATCGTCGCAACGACTCGGCGAGCTCGTCATCACCGACGAGTCCACTACGCTGGACGTACTCGAGAAACGTATCGACGCTGAGTTTCGCCATGCGCGGGGCCGCGAGGCCCTGGCTCCTTCGCCGTGAGCGTTTGAAACGCCACGGAAACGCGCGATCTTCCGGCAGCGGAGAGACACCCCATCCCGCCGCGACTCCACAGTACTGTAAAATAGCACGGAACTCCTAAAGCATACCAGTTGGACAATCTCACCGTAAAGCAATCACACCGCGAATCCCGCGCAATCATGAAACGTGTTGTCTTGTACACCCGCGAGGGCTGCCACCTCTGCGAGGACGCCTTGGCGCTATTGGCTCAGCTTGGAGTTCGCCCCGAGGTGGTCGATATCGATACGGATCCCGGGCTCGTCGAACAGTTCCATCTGTGGGTGCCGGTGATCGCCATTGACGGCAAGGTCCGATTCCGTGGCCAGATCAACGAAACCTTGCTCGCCAGGGAACTCGGACGCTAACCCCTCCGGCTCGTTTCGCTATGCCCAGTTGTTTGATCGTCGGCGGAGGTGTGGTCGGACTTTCGATTGCCTACGAACTGGCTCGTCGGAATTGGTCGGTTACCGTCCTGGATCGTCGACAGCCGGGACGCGAGGCATCGTGGGCCGGAGCAGGGATCCTGCCGCCAGCCAATCGAGCCACCGCTCGCCACCCGCTCGACGTGCTACGCGGGCTATCGTTCGCGACTCACCGCGAATGGGCCGACCGCCTGTTGGCGGAAACCGGCATCGACAACGGGTTTCAGCAGTGTGGTGGAATCTACCTCGCTCGCACCGCCGGCGAAGCGGCGGCGCTCGCGGGGCTGGCCGAGCAGTTTCGGGACGAGGAGATTCCCGTTGAACGATTGCGGCATGGCGAGTTGGCTTCCTTTGAGCCGGCGTTAGCGCGGTCGGCGGATCGCTTTCGAGCCGCGTTGTGGCTTCCCACCGAGTGCCAGTTACGCAACCCGAGGCACCTCCGCGCACTGGCCGCGGCTTGCCAACACCACGGGGTCGTGATCGAACCGGACGTGGAGATGATCGACGCGCGTTGTGTCGGCGGGAAAGTCACGTGCGTCGAGACGACGCGCGGCGAACGCTCGGCTGACCAGGTCTGTTTTTCAGCCGGCGCGTGGACCGCTGAACTTCTCAAGCGGCTTGGCGTGTCCCTCGGAATTTTGCCCATCCGCGGCCAAATGTTGCTGTTTCGCGCTGCCGCGCCGTTACTCGGCCGGATCCTGAACGACGGGCCGCGCTACCTAGTTCCTCGGGACGATGGACGCATCCTCGTCGGTTCCACCGAGGAGGAGGTCGGGTTCGACAAACGCACCACCGAGTCCGGTATCGCCGATCTGATCGGATTCGCGTACGACGTGCTTCCCGCGCTGCGCGATACGCCGCTGGAAAACGCCTGGGCAGGGTTGCGTCCCGGAGTCTACGACGGCATGCCCTATCTCGGACGCCTGCCCGGATTGGCGAACGCGTTTGTGGCGGCAGGTCATTTCCGCAGCGGACTGTATCTGTCGACGGGCACCGCTCTAGTCATGGCCGATCTCATCGGCGACGGGACCCCGCCATTCTCCCTCGAACCGTTTCGACCCTCGCGAGGCTAATCCGATGAGTCACCCGTCCACGCCGCATTCGCCTGGGGCGCCTGAGTCGGCCGACCTGTTCGTGTTGCCCGAATTCGCCATCGACACGCCCGCGCGATTGGCCATTATCGGCGCCGGCCCCGCCGGGCTGGAGGCGGCGCTCTACGCGCGGTTTCTCGGCTACGACATTGCTGTCTTCGATCGCGGACGAGTCGTGGAACGGTTGCGTTCCCGAAGGCATCTGCCGACGCTACAAACTTTTCGAAGCCTCTGTTCACCGCTCGGAATTCAGGCGCTCGAGGCTCAGCACGATGGCTTCCAAACTCCGGTTGCCGACTCCAGTCCGACCATCGGCGAATGGCTCGATCGCTACCTCCTTCCCCTCGCCGCCACGGACTTGCTCGCCGATCATATCCGGGAAAATACGGAGGTGCTCGCGGTGGGCCGAGCCGGTTTCCTGCGAGGTGAAATGGCGGATGACCCCGATCGCGGAGACTACTCGTTTCGTGTCCTCTTTCGCGCCTCGGAGGAGCGCGCCTTAGAGGAGCGCGCCTCGGAGGAACACGAACGGATCGAGGAATTCGACGGTGTGATTGATGCCTCCGGATTGGATATGCCAAGGTTTCTCGGCGAGTCGGGAATCCCTGCGATTGGCGAACTGGCCGCGCGGCGGTGCGACAAGCTGCCATGGAGAAACGTGCCTCCTGATCTCGCCGGCATCGATCTCGAAACGTTTCGCCAGCAGCGGATTGTCATCGTCGGTGAAACGCTCGACGCCGCTCTGTCGCTCCGCAGCGCCTGTGAACTCTCCGAGCGTTTCCCGCAGACTCGTGTTACTTGGATCACAAGACGACTTGTGGATGTAGTGGATGTAGACTCGCCCGGGCCAATCGAGGAGCCAACCGGCGACTTTGGCGACGCCGTTCTGCAGTTGATTCGGGATACGAATGCGTTAGCGCGGTCCCCCAATCGCGTTCAGCTGCTATCGGGAACCGCGATTCATGCGATGCGAGCGATGGAACGCGAATCGAACGCGGCGCCTTGGCGACTCGAACTGATCGGCAAGCATGCGGGAACGCTTGAATGCGACTGGTTGCTCGGTCATGTGGGATTTCGGGTGGATGAACGAATAACGAGTGAGCTGCATGTGCGCCGTTGTCCAGCGCGCGATCGCGTACTCGGCGACGCGCTTGACATCGCCATGAACCCAAGCCGCCATCGCGTCAGTGCCAGCGACGGCGTGATTGCCGAGCCGCATTACCATGTGATTGGTAACAAACGCGCCGGCAAACCGTTGGGAGTGACGTTCGCGCAGTGCCTCGAGCAAATCCAACGACTATTCGCCATCCTGGGCGACCGTCCCAGCCTGAACCTCTACGCCAATCGAAAACCAAACCGGGACGGCTAACGCACTCGGAGTGGGGCGTCTACTCCACGAAAATAACGAAAAAAAGCGGTTCGCAATCGAACTCGATTGCGAACCGCTTATTGTGAATCTCGACACGTTCTTCAACGGGCCGAATCCGGCCTGGAACACCAAGCCGGCTTCGCCGTCTCGTCAAGTTACAGCTTCGGAAT
>CAIXSC010000064.1 GCA_903921945.1 uncultured Planctomycetaceae bacterium | reverse complement strand
GCCCCTGCTCGCCTGCTTGGCCTGCGTCCCCCTGCCGTCTTGTCGACCATTGTCGCGCTCGCTGCTAGGGTCGCGCTCGCTGCTAGGGTCGCGCTCGTCGCCGAAGTCGCGCTCGTCGCGGGCGTCCTCTCATTCATCGCTTTCGTGTCTGCCGGCGACGCGGTTCAGGCGGCCGACGAGTCGGCTGCGTCGCGTCCCGTCAGCTTCATTCGCGACATCCGGCCGATCCTGGCCAAGCACTGCTTCGCCTGCCATGGTCCGGACGAGGGAACACGCGAAGCGAAACTGCGACTCGATCAGCAGGCGGGTGCCACCGGTCCACGCGAAGGCGGCGCGGCGTTCGCTCCCGGCAAGCCCGATGCGAGCGTCGCACTGGCCCGCGTCGTGTCCACCGACCCCGAGCAACGCATGCCACCACCGGAAGCGGGATCGCCGCTGACGGCCGAACAGATCGATTTGTTACGCCGATGGGTGGCCCAAGGCGCACCCTGGCAATCGCACTGGGCGTTTGAAAAGATCGCGCGGCCGCCGCTGCCCGTCGTCAAAGATGCGACGTGGTCGAGGAACGCCATCGACCGGTTCATCCTGGCACGGCTCGAACAGGAAGGTTTGCGACCCGCGACCGCCGCCGATCCCGCCACGCTCGCCCGCCGCGTCGCGCTCGACCTGACCGGCCTTCCGCCGTCGCCGGATATTTGCCGCGATTATCTCGCCGATCCGTCCGATGCCGCTTACGAACGGCTCGTCGATCGGCTGCTGGAGGCGAAGACCTACGGCGAGCGCTGGGCCCGGGTTTGGCTCGATCTGGCCCGCTACGCCGACACGCGAGGCTACGAAAAGGACCGCACTCGGACCATCTGGCGCTATCGCGATTGGGTCATCGATGCGTTCAACGCCGATTTGCCCTACGACCAATTCACCCGCGATCAGCTCGCCGGCGACTTGCTGCCCGCGCCGACCATGGAACAACTGCTCGCGACCGCGATGCACCGCAACACGATGGTCAACGAGGAAGGAGGCACGGACGACGAAGAGTTCCGCGTGGCGGCGGTGAAGGACCGCGTCGACACGACGATCCAGGTCTGGATGGGCCTGACCATGGGCTGCGGCAAATGCCACTCGCACAAGTACGACCCGATCTCGCAACGCGAGTACTACCAGTTCTTCGCATTCTTCAATCAGACCGAGGACAGTGACAAAGGGGATGAACGCCCCGTCGCGCCGACGCCGACCACCGACCAACAACGCCAGATCGGCGAACTTCAAGGCCGGCTCGCGCGGCTCGAAGACGAATATCGAAGCTTGCTTCCGACGCTCCGTGCGTCGGCGGCGGAGTGGGCCCGCGGTCAATCCGAACGGCGCGGTTGGATGACGCTCCAACCGATCGAGCTCACGGCCGAAAGCGGCGCGACGCTCAAAACGCTCGACGATCTTTCCATCCTCGCCAGCGGCCCGCTTCCCAATTCGGAGCAGTACAAGGTGGTCGCGAAGCCAGAGGCCGCAACGCCCGCTTCCGCCGCGCCCAACACGGCCGCTTCCAGCCCTTGGATGATTGGCGGCCTGCGGATCGAAGCGCTGCCGGATGCTTCGCAGCCGCGCGGAGGCGTAGGCCGCTCGAAGGACGACGGCAATTTTGTGCTCACCGGTTTGAAGTTGGAAGTGCGTGGCCCCGGGGGCGAAGCGACCGTTGTGCCGCTGACGCGGGCCGAGGCCGATTTCGCTCAGCGGAACTATCCCGTCGAACATGTGCTCAAAAATCCCGATCCGGCCAAGCATGGCTGGGCCGTTTCTCCGCAGCTGACGAAGCCGCATGCGGCAGTGTTCGCGCCCGACGCTCCGCTGGCGGTTCCCGCCGGCGCCCAACTAATCGTCACGCTCGATCATCGCTTCCAGTTCAGCTATCCAGGGTTCGCGCTTGGCCGCTTCCGGTTGTCGGTAACCAGCGATCAGCAGCCCAAGTTGCAAGACGACATGCCGGCGGACTTGCGTGCGCTGTTGCGCAAGCCAGAGTCGGATCGAAGCGACCAAGAATGGAATCGGCTGCTCGAACATTTTGGCCGGACGGCTCCGCAAACGGCCGAACTGCGGGGAAAGATCGCCGCCGTTCAAGAACAGCTTCGTGCCGTGAAGCCGGTGGAAACGCCCGTGCTGCGGGAACTTCCCCTGGACAAACGGCGAGTGACCCGGATTCACGTGCGAGGCAATTTCCTGCAACCGGGCGACACGGTGCAGCCGGCCGTTCCCGCGAGCTTCCATCCGCTGCCGACCGACTCGCCTCCGAATCGGCTGGGCGTCGCCGCGTGGCTCTGTTCGCCCGACAACCCGCTGACCGCACGCGTGGCGGCTAACCGCATCTGGAGTCAATTGCTCGGCAACGGATTGGTCGAAACGCAGGAGGATTTCGGTTCGCAGGGCCAGCCGCCTTCGCATCCGGAATTGCTGGACTGGCTATCCGCCGAGTTCATGGAGCCTGCCGCCCCAGGCAAGCCCTGGTCGTGGAAGGCGCTCTGCAAGACAATCGTGTTGTCGGCCACCTACCGGCAGTCGTCGCGAGTGGCCCCGGAACTGGCCGAACGCGACCGCTTCAATCGACTTTACGCCCGAGGCGCCCGATTCCGGCTCGATGCCGAGACGCTCCGCGACAACACGCTCGCCGTGTCGGGACTCTTG
>CAIXSC010000063.1 GCA_903921945.1 uncultured Planctomycetaceae bacterium | reverse complement strand
TCACGCGGCGAACTCATCACGCGGCGGATGACGCTCGTAGCAAGTATAGCTGGAACGAAGCCCGAGTTGAGCGGTGTGTCGCCGGCACGCCGGGCGTCCATTCCGTTCGACGTTCAACGTACGACGGTCGCGAAACGCTCGATCGACACAAGCCGTGCCGCGGTCGTTGCAGGATGGATTTTCGGCACTGGCGACGTGACGTGGAGTCGAAACGAGGTGGTCTTGCCCTGTGCTGGGAGGTTTCCGTCTAGGTTTCCGTCTAGGTTTCCGTCAGCGGCGGTCGGCGAGCGTGAATTCGCGTTCGATCAAGGCTTGCTCGGCGGCCGCGATGGTGGGGACGAGCGAGGCGGCGGAGGTCGCGTCGAGTTCCCGGACTTGGCCGGCACCGAAATCGAAGAGCAACACGACGCGGTCACCGTCGCGAGTGAAGGTCAGCGCGTTGGTCCAACGCCCGCCGCGATCCGCCGCATCCCAGCGATAGTTGGCGTCGACGATCAAGGCGTGGCGGGCGTGAACCAAGCCGCGAGCTTGACTGATGTCGACGCGTCGAGCGATTCGCCATGGGCGTCCATCGACGGTGATCGTGTCGTCACTGGCGGCGGTGGGCTCCGCGCCGGCCTCGGTGGCGGCGGGCTCCGCGCTGGCCTCGGCGGGGGCCGGGCTGGAATCTGATTCGGCCGGTGGTTCAAGTCGCCAAGCTTCGACCTTGGGGGCATGGCGTACCGTGGCGGCGTCATCGGCGCCGTAAAACGCGAGGCAGCGGCGGCCCTGTCCCGAGTGGTACAACACCGACCCGCCGGCCAGCAGCAACCCGACTCCGAACATGGCCGCGATGGACCAAGCTCCTCGATTCGCCATCGGCGTATTCTCCGCGGGAAAGTCCCTAAGTATATTTGTCCGTCACTGGGCCGCACGGCGGCTGGCACGATGTCCACTTTATTCGTTCGGTTTGGCCGACGGACAAGCGGCATCTTGGAGTGGAATGGCCGGTTTTTCGGAGGAGGCAGGCGATGGCCGACAAGTTCGATCCGTACCGCGAGGCTCTGGTAATGGAGACGAACACGGTCTGGGGCGACGAGTTTGATGCCGTGTCGATAGCCGAGCGGCAACGGGTGGAAACCGTGTTGCACGCGGCGCCGGACAAGTGTGCCCATCTGGAATATGTGCGGGTCCACACGGGATTTTGCCGCCAGATTACCGTCACGGCGGCCGACCTGCAGCGGGCTCGAGCCGCTAAATAAGGCCGCCAAATGAGGCCGCCTGTTAAGGCTGCCAAGTGAGGCTGCCAAGTGAGGCCGCCTAGTAGGGACGCCAATTAAGGCCCGTTTTGAGCCGCCCCGAGAGGATCCATCGGTGACGAACGCGAAGCAGACCGATCCGGCTCAGGCCGCCGGCGGCGTTGCCGATACGGGGGGAGCCGGCGGAGATTCGGTCGCTGTGCCCGCTGCTTTGGTGCGCGTCGAGTTGGCCGAGCGGGGCTATGACATCGCCATCGGGCCGGGCGTCCTCACGCAGGCGGGCGATTGGGCTCGACATCGCCTGAAGGCCACGCATGCGTTTTTGATTACAGACGCGAATGTAGCCGGCCTGTACGCGGCGCCGGTCGCCGAAAGCTTGCGGCAAGCGGGCCTGCGAGTCGATTCGTTGACCTTGCCGGCAGGTGAAACCGAGAAGACGCCGGCCCGAGTGTTCGAATGCTGGGAAGCGTTGGTGCGAGCCCAGGCCGATCGAAAAACGCTGGTCGTGGCGGTGGG
>CAIXSC010000062.1 GCA_903921945.1 uncultured Planctomycetaceae bacterium | reverse complement strand
CGTCACCGCTGCCGCCATCAATGGCGTCATCGCCTCCCCACGCATTTACAACGTCGTTTCCATCGCCTCCGAAAATCGTATCGTTGCCAGCCGAACCGTGTACCGTGTCATCGCCGTTCCCCATATCGATTCGGGTTACCGCCATCAACGCGACCTGCGGAGCTCCGGGCGTTGCCGACAAGCGGAAATCGAACGTGTTGGCGCCGCTATCGCCAACCACGCCCGCATTGCCGCCAACAAGCGACTCGAAGCCGTTCACGGTCGCATCGAAGTTTCGCAATACCAAATCGACACCCGTTCGAATGTTCACGATGCGGTCGGACCCAAGGCCGCCCTGCAGCGAGTCGGCGAAAGATTCGACTCCCTGTGTGCGGAACTCGTCGTCGCCCGCGCCGCCGGTGATCGAGTCGATCCCTTCACCGCCATTCAGCGTGTCGTTGCCATCGCCACCGTCCAACGTGTCGCTGCCCGATTCTCCGAAGATCGAGTCGTTTCCCGTTTCGCCTTCCAATCGATCCGCACCCGCGCCGCCCGAAAGCGTGTCCGCATCGGCGCCGCCAACGAGACGGTCGTCGCCGTTGCCTCCATCGAGCACATCCGCTCCGCCATTGCCAAAGAGCGTGTCGTTGCCGTCGCCGCCCAGGAGTGTCTCGGAGACGCCGGAACCGCGAATGGTATCATCGTTGGCCTCGCCGGATACGAAACGCAAGTTCAACACGAAGAGTGTCCAGTTTGCGGCCGCTGACCGGAGATCGAACAGGTTCGCGTTTCCGTTGCCGACGATCCCGGCGGAATTCGCATTGAGTTCCTCGATTGAATGGACAGGTCCGTTGAAACCATCGAGCACCAGATTTCCGGTTCCCGCGTTGACGAACCGGTCATACCCGGCACCGCCCGCCAGCGTGTCGAACTCGGAATCGTCGTCGCGGGTCATGAAGGTGTCGTCGCCCGCGCCGCCGTCGATCGAATCGGCTCCTTGCTGGCCGTCCAGGAGGTCGTTGCCATCCGCACCGGCGAGCGAATCATTGCCGCGACCGCCATAAAGGGAATCGTTGCCCGCTTCGCCGCGGAGCAAGTCGTTTCCAGCGCCGCCGAAAATCGTATCCGCGTCCAGGCCGCCTTGAAGCGTGTCGTTCCCCACGCCACCATCCAGCCGGTCTGCGAGTCCGTAGCCGAATAGCGTGTCATTGCCAGCGCTGCCAAAAAGCGTGTCCACTCCGTTGGTACCATAGATTTCGTCGTCACCCATCCCGCCATCGATCGCGGGAACGGCGTTGATCCTTACGAAATCAGTAGCGTTTTTATTGAGACGGAAATCGAAATCGTTGTCGCTATCATTGCCGCGAATACGGGCCCCGTTCCCGTTGATGACGCGTATGCCGTTCGTCATGCCAAGGAATTCGTTGAGAATCAAGTCGACGGGCCGACTGCTGGTATCGACATTGGTCAAAGTGTTGACGCCGGCGCCTCCCAGAATCACATCGAATTCGGATTCCGACCCTTGGGTCAGAATGTTGTCATTGCCTCCGCCGCCATTGACGGTGTCGCGAGCCGTGCGGGTGCGGCTATCCGTTCCGCTATTGAGCGAATCGTCGCCATCGCTGCCGAGAAGGATGTCATCGCCCGCCTGACCCCAAAGGGAATCATTGCCGGCTTGCCCGTCCAACGAGTCGTTACCGGAACCGCCGAACAAGGAATCCGGGTCGGCGCCGCCATTGAGCACATCGTTGCCGCCATTTCCGTCCAACGTGTCGCTTCCAGCCGCGCCGATCAACGAATCATTCCCAGGTCCGCCGAACAGACGGTCGTTGGCCGCTTCGCCCAACAAGCTATCCACGCCATCCCCGCCGGCGATCGTGTCGTCGCCACCGCCGCCGTAGATCGTATCGTTGCCCTCGCCTCCCAGGAGGCAGTCGGCCCCATTGCCACCGCTCAGGAAGTCGTTGCCGCCGAGGCCGAAAATCAGGTCGGTCGCCGCACTGCCGCCGAGACTGTCGTTGCCCGCTGTGCCAAACCGGAGCTGCGTTGGGGTCGCGAGGCTGGTGAAGCAGGCGGTGATGTCCACAACAAGACCGCCGTCGTACACCGCGATCCGCGCCGACTCGAAGTCGTTCGCCACCGTGAAATTTCCTTTGTTCGCCGCGCCTGTCAACGTCAATGGCGCGGCCAGCGGCGCCGCGATGAACGCCTGGATCGCGACAATATCGGTGAACGGCATAACCTGGATGTCCCGGGGTTCGAGCGTCAGCGTTACCGAGTCGCCAGTGCCAGCGCCGCCGCTGTAGGCCGTCGTCACAGAGCTTTCGTAAGAGACGGTCACCGCGTCGGTTCCGGTTCCACCCGCCACGGTCGGCGTATTGGTTAACAGAGTCGCGTTGAAACGCAATTGCCCGCCACTCGACGAAAACATCAATCCAACGCCGTTGCCGTTGTATTGGTCAATGCTGCCGCCAAAGCCGTCTGGCGAGTTGTTGAGCGCCCGAAGCGTGACAGGAAGAGTGCCCGTATTGATCAAACGATCGAAGTCGCTGGCGTCCAGCGGTTCGCCGGGGCCACCCAGAAGCGTATCGTTTTCCGCTTCGGTTCCCGCGACTTGCAGGGTGTCGCGGCCACGGCCGCCGTCGATCGAATCCGCGCCAGCTTTCCCATCGAGCGTGTCATCGCCCGCGAACCCCGCCAGCCAATTGACATCACCGTCGCCGATCAGCGTGTCATTGCCGGAACCGCCGAGCACGTTCTCGATGGACGAGCCTAAGCCTAACGAGGACCGCCCGGCGCCGTCGCGGGTAATCCTTAGAGATGGGTTGGCCACCCTCAGGCCACTCGTCAGCGTATCGATGCCACCCGCGAACGACGCTGTCCGGTTGGTCAGGTTTACCGTGACCGCGGCGGTGAAATCCCGCAGATCGAGCGTGTCGCTCACCCCAATCAGTTCGCCGCCGTCAATCGCCCCGGTAAGCCGGAAATCGGGACGTGCGTCGAACCAGTCCCGCTGCTCACCGCCGTATAGATTCTCCACGCTCGCGAAAGCCAAAGCTTGGCCGTCCGGTCCGACACATGGGCATTCGAGCTCGATCGCCGGGGGAATTCCGTCGAACAGCGTGCCCGCGTCGCGGGTCGCCAGGTCCCAATACGTGTCGCGATCGGCGCCGTAGAGGGCATCGCCGGCGGCGGCGGACCCGCGGAGCGTGTCGATGTTGGTGAAGCGGGGACGATTGCCCTGTTCGCGAGCCGCCTGAAGGCCGCCGTTGCGAATTCCCCACGAGCCCTCGTACCCCTGGAAACCATCGATCGCGCCGGGTGTCACCAGGTAAACGGCGCGGGAGACCGTAAACTGTGTAAAGTCCAAGATATCGAGACCCACACCGCCATCGACTCGACTGTTCGCTCCAAACAAATCAGCCGTGTTCGCGAACAGAAAAGTGTCGTCGCCGGCGTCGCCCGCGAGCGTGATCTGGGCGATCGCTTCGTCCTGTCCGCCGGGAAGACGGTCGGCGCCCGAGGGCGAGTCGCTCGCCAATGTAAAGACATCGTGGCCTTCATTTCCCGCGATCGTCACCGCTCGCAGCTCGTCGGAGGTAACCGTTCACGGATTCGAAACTGATCTTGGTGGTTTTCGAGGTGATAGGCTAGTTTACGGCAAT
>CAIXSC010000061.1 GCA_903921945.1 uncultured Planctomycetaceae bacterium | reverse complement strand
TCGCTGCAGTCCGAGGCGATGGTCACGTTCGTTCAGCAAACCAATGGCGGCGAGGCCACCTTGCCTGGCGCCTATGCCCAAGTCGGATACTTCCTGACGGGCGAACACCGCCCCTACGACCGCAAAGCGGGCGCCATCGACCGCGTGATTCCCCATGAAAACTTTTTCCGCGTCCGTACCGATCAAGGCACTTCCATGGGCACCGGCGCGTGGGAAGTCGCCGCCCGCGTTTCCTGGCTCGACCTTGAAGACCAGGCTGTCCGCGGCGTTTTGTGTCCGGTCCAGCACACACAACCCGGTTTGTGTCTGCGAAAACGGCGTTTTCACACTCACAAACCGCTTCGCGTCTTTCCCATCGTCCTCAAACCAGTCACAGGATCTTGCGCCCCTCGGCCCGATTCAGCAATTCCGAGAAGGCCAGGATCGCGCTGCGTCGGCCGCTACCTTCGCGCAGCACGGTGAGCACACCGGCCTCGCGCAGTCGCTTGAGGAATGGCAGAACCGCGTTTTTAGCAATACCCGTCCGCACGACAAAACCACCCGGCCGAAAAACCGGGCGATCGAACAAGGCATCCAGCATCTTGACGGCGTACTGCGAGCGAGTCAGTTCCGCGATTCGCGCCTTCATCTCTTCATACAGCGAGAGAATTCGACGCACTCGATCCGTATTCGTTTGGGATTGGACCACGATGGCCACCCGTCACTTTTCCGATCCAATCACTCATTGAATCGGGTTGGCTGTCCAGCTCGCCCTTCACGCTCGCTCGTCGGGGAAGGCCAGAACGGCGGACAGATCGCGAGCACCCACCGCCACCATCACTAGCCGGTCAAAGCCCAACGCCACGCCCGCGCATGCCGGTAAGCCATGCTCCATGGCCGCTTCGAACCGCGGCGAGGCCGGCAAACTCGGTTTGCCATCGTCCGTTCGCGCCTGCCGATTCGTCGCCGTCCGAGCGCGAAAGGCCGCGATGTCCAGCAACTCGTGATAGCCGTTGGCTAGCTCGACGCCATCCACATAGAGTTCAAAGCGTTCGGCAACCGCAGGCTCGCCATCGCGGGCACGGACTCGAGCCAACGCCGCCTGGGACGCTGGGTAGTCGTACAGAATGACCGGACAGTCACAACCCAGCCGCGGTTCGACCCATTCGGCCAATGCGTAATTGAGCCAACTGTCCCGGTCCTCTTCGGAATACTCCGGGACCGCTGGCGACCGCGACTTGATCCACTTCGCCAAGCGGGGCGTATCGAGCGTAAACGGATCGAATCCGGCGTGCCGCGTGAACGCCTCGCGATAACTCAAGCGCTCGGCGGCACCTCGTTGCAACAAACAGGCGGAAAGCTCGTCGAGCAGCCGCATGCCCTCTTCATAACCGTCGCCCACGCGATACCACTCGACCAGCGTGAACTCCGAATTATGTCTCGGGCCGCGTTCTCCGCCGCGAAACGCTCGAGCTACCTGATAAATCGCGGTTGCGCCGGCCGCCAGCAGCCGCTTCATCGCGAACTCGGGCGAGGTCTGGAGCCAGCGTTCCATCCCGTGGTCCGGAGTTCGCGGGTCGTCGAACAGCACGACCCGCAGCGGATCGAGGTGCCGGTCCACCACCGACTCGGCGGACAGCGCCGGCGTTTCCACTTCGAGAAACCCGCGTTCGTCGAAGAAACGCCGCAGCCGGGAAAGCAAAACGGCGCGTCGACGCAGATTTTCCCACGGCGCCGACGGCCGCCAATCAAAGCCCGCCGCTTCCCGCGTCATCGCTGATTAAACGCGGATCCGTTCGACGTATTCGCCGGTCCGCGTGTCGATGCGGAGCGTATCGCCCTGGTTGATGAACAACGGGGCGAGCACTTCGGCGTTCGTCTCCAGCTTCACCGACTTGGTGACGTTGGTCGCCGTGTCGCCTCGAGCGCCCGGCTCGCAGTACTCGACCTTCAGATTGACGTGCTGAGGCGGCTCCATCGTCACCGGCAAACCGTTGTACAGCATGATCTTGCAGACGGTGCCTTCCTTGATCCACTTCCAGTTGTCGTCGACTTGGTCGGCTTTCAACTCGTACTGGTCGTACGTCTCGTTGTTCATGAAGACGAACGTTTCGCCCTGCTTGTACAGATACTGGGCCTCGACTTCCTCGACGTCGGCCGATTCGAGCGTATCGCCGCCTTTGTAGACGCGATCAAGCACCGAGCCGCGGATCAGGTTCTTCAGGCGGCACTTGTACAGCGCGTTTCCCTTGCCCGGTTTGACGAAATTCATCTCGACCATGACGTACGGATCGCCATCGATCTGAACTTTGATGCCCTTGCGAAAATCACTCGTTTTGTACGTCGCCACGCAGCTACCCCACTTCGCCTTCGCGATTCTACGGTTATGGTGTTACCTTCCGAAGGTCGGGATTATAAACGGGTTCCCTCGAAGTCGAGAAGACAGGTATGACCAACGAGCGGAATTGGCGCCAAGCGATGAAGGCCGCGATCCGCGATCCGGACGAACTCTGCCGGCTCGTGGGGTTGGACGACCGTTGGCGCGAACCGGCGCGACGAGCCGCCTCGCAGTTCCCCGTCTTCGCGCCGCTCGAATTCCTCGCGCGCGTCGCACCTGGCGACCCATTCGACCCGCTGCTGCGCCAAATTCTGCCGCTCGACGCCGAAACTCTGGAAACAGCCGGATTCTCGCGCGACCCGGTGGGAGACGGACTCGCGCGGCGCGAAGCTGGCCTACTGCAAAAGTACGCCGGTCGCGCGTTGTTGATTACCACCGGCGCGTGCGCGATCCACTGCCGCTACTGTTTCCGCCGCCATTATCCCTATGAGGAAACCCCCCGGTCGCTCGAAGCCTGGGCCCCGGCCCTCGAACGGCTGGCGGCCGACCCGAGCATCGAAGAGGTGTTGCTCAGCGGCGGCGATCCGCTCACGCTGGTCGATGAACAACTGGCCGCCCTCGCTGGCGAACTGGCGGCCATTCCCCACCTGCGGCGCCTTCGTCTTCACACCCGCCTGCCGATCGTGATCCCGCAACGCGTTGACGATGCGCTGATTGGCTGGCTGCGTTCGACGCGGCTGGCTCCCATCATGGTTATCCACGCGAATCATCCGGCGGAAATTGACAGCGCCGTCGCCGACTCGCTCGGAAAACTGGTCGACGCCGGCATCCCGGTCCTCAACCAAGCCGTGCTGCTCCGCGGGGTGAACGACAACGTCGAAACGCTCGCCGAACTTTCGCGCCGACTCGTCAATCTCCGCGTCCTGCCTTATTACCTCCACCAACTCGACCGAGTCGCCGGGGCCGCTCACTTCGAGGTTTCCGCGAGTTTGGGACAAACGCTCGTGAAGGAACTCGAAACGCGTCTCCCCGGTTACGCCGTCCCCAAATACGTCCAAGAAATCCCAGGGGCCGCGAGCAAAACGCGAATCCTCTAGCGAACCGCATTCAAATCGTCGCAGCGGGCATAAGCCACTCGGCCGATTGGCGCTGAGCAGCGTGAGCCACGTGGCATTATGTAGCGGAGCGGCGTCAGCCGCCCGGCCGATTGGCGTATACGCGTGGCCTCTTCTGCCATGCGCCGTTGTCGGGCGTTTTCGGTGGGTCGAGCGTAGCGGGTTGGCGGCCGGGCGGCTCACACCGCTCCGCCAAAACGAAATGGCTCATGCCGCTCCGTTGACCACCCCCCCGACTCTTATCCATGGGCTCGGCTCAATCGAATCCTCCGCTCACCCGTCACCCGTCACCCGTCACCCGTCACCCGTCACCCGTCACCCACCACCCACCACCCGTCACCCCGCAACGCGCCGCACCTCACGAGTCCGCATGAAAACATGCCACTTGGTGGTTGCCGCCTTCCAACCGAGGCGGTGTTGCGCGGCAATCGGATTCGACGCGGCGGCAACGGTCGGCGAACGGGCATCCGGCGTAGACGCGGTCCGGTGAAGGCACCTCGCCTTCCAAGACAATCCGTTGCCGAACGCGTTCGCGGGCCGGGTCGGGCAAAGGAGCGGCGGACAGCAGAGCCTCGCTGTACGGGTGGCGGGGATGGGCGAACAGTTCCGACGAGTCGGCCATTTCGACAATGCGTCCGAGATACATCACCCCGACTCGGCGGGCGATATGCCGGACCACAGCGAGATCGTGCGCGATGAACAGGTAAGCCAAGCCCAATTTTTGCTGCAAGTCCATCAGCAAGTTGATGACCTGAGCTTGGATGGAAACATCCAGCGCCGAGATCGGTTCATCGCACACAATCAACTTGGGTTGCACGGCCAGCGCCCGAGCGATTCCCACTCGCTGCCGTTGACCGCCCGAAAACTCGTGCGGATAGCGATTCAAAAACCTTGGGTCCAGCCCCACGAGTCTCATAAGCCGGAGCGCTTCGAACTGGCGGTCTTTGGGCGAATGCAATCCGAGAATCGTCATCGGCTCGGTGATGGTCGCGCCGACCGTTAAACGCGGATTCAGCGACGCGAACGGGTCTTGAAAAATCATCTGAACGGTTGCTCGATGCGGACGCATCGCGGCGTCGGAGAGCCCATCGATTCGAGCGCCATTAAGCCATACTTCGCCGCTCGTCGGACGCACGAGGCCGACGATCGCGCGGGCCGTGGTCGATTTCCCGCAGCCCGACTCGCCGACCAACCCGAGCGTCTCGCCCGCGCGAATGTCGAAACTGACGCCATCCACGGCGCGGATCACGGACCGTCGTGTCCACCAGCCGCCACGACCTGGGAAGTGGACCTTCAAGTCGCGAACGCTGAGCAGCGGGGCCGTGCGGCCGCTGGTCGTAATCGGCGTGTTTCCAGCCACAGACGCCTCTCCTTTCGAACCAACCGCCCTGCCCGCGACCTCAACCATCGGATACCTCGCCCGCGACAAACGCGGCCGCCATTGTTGTTTTGCTAGTGGGGTGCCGAACCGGCGGCCGTGGAAGCTGCGGGAGCCGCTACCGCCGCGATGGTCGCCAAGTCGACGAAACAGGCCTTCGACCCACCGTCCCCCGAAGCGTCCCGAGGAGTGAGCGACGGGGATTCGCTCGAGCACCTCGGCAACTGGTAAGGACAGCGAGGATGGAACGCGCATCCCGAAGGCGGATGCGCCATGTTCGGCGGCTGCCCCTCGATCGCCCGCAAGAGCTCGGTTGAATGCCCATCCCACCGGGGAATCGATCGAAGTAAACCCTCTGTGTACGGGTGCCGCGGCTGCTCGAACAGCGCACCGGCGGCCGCTTCCTCGACGATCCGCCCTCCGTACATCACCAGTACTCGCTGGCAAGCGTTCGCGACAACGCCCAGGTCGTGCGTGATCAAGATAATCGACATGCCGCGGTCGCGCCGCAACTGCTTCAGTAGCTCGAGAATCTGAGCCTGGATGGTCACGTCGAGCGCGGTCGTTGGTTCGTCGGCGATGAGAATCTCCGGATCGCATGACAGCGCCATGGCGATCATCACGCGCTGCCGCATTCCTCCGGAAAACTGGTGCGGGTAGTCGTCAACCCTGCGCCCAGCTCCGGGAATCCCGACCTGTTCGAGCATCGCGACCGCATGGTCCCTCGCTTGCCGCGCCGAATGCTTCAGATGCAGTCGAGTCATCTCCGTTAACTGCTCGCCGACCGTCAGGAACGGGTTCAACGCGGTCATCGGATCCTGGAAAATCATGGCGATGCGCCGGCCACGGATCTCCCGCAACCGTCGCGGCGACGCCGCTAACAGGTCTTCGCCACCGTAATGGATCGATCCGGACGCGATGCGTCCCGCAGGGCGTGGGATCAGACCCATCACCGCCAGGCTCGTTACCGATTTCCCCGAACCGGACTCGCCCACGATCCCCAGGGTCTCGCCGCGTCCCAACGCGAATGACAAGCCGTCGACGGCGCGGACCGTCCCGTCATCCGTGTCAAAGACCACTCGCAGATCGCGTACATCCAACACCGGTTGCGTCATGATTGATTCGCTCCGTCGCGGTCAGCGGTTTTTCATGCGGGGGTCGAGCGCGTCGCGGAGACCGTCGCCGAGGAAATTCAACGCGAACAACGTCAGCGTGAGTGCCAACCCCGGAAAGACGACCAGCCAACTGAACGTCTTAACCGGTGTGATCACTTGCAAGCCTTCGTTGATCAACAGGCCGAGCGAAACGTCGGGGGGCGACACGCCCAAACCCAAAAACGATAGAAACGCCTCGAACAACATCACCGACGGAATGGTCAACGTCAGGTAGACAATCACAACGCTCAACACATTCGGGACAATGTGGCGAAACACGATCCGGCCCGTTCCCGCCCCGATCGTTCGAGCCGCCTCGATGAATTGCTCGTTCCGCAGCGACAGCACTTGGCCGCGGACCACTCGCGCCATGGTCAACCAGTAGATCGCGCCGATCACCAGGTAGAAAATCACCATTTGATCGATGCCGTACGCGAAGAGTGTCTTCTTTAAGGACGGTTCGCCCAGAATCGTCATCAGGAAGATGACCACGAAAATAAACGGAATGGAATACAGAATGTCGACCATCCGCATCATCAGTTCGTCGACCCACCCGCCGACATAGCCCGCGACGGCCCCGTATGACACGCCAATCACCAGGGAGACGCAGGACGCGACAATGCCGACAACCAGCGAGACGCGGGCCCCCCACAGAATCCGGGCCAGCACATCGCGGCCGAGGCTGTCGGTGCCGCAAATCGAGGGCACGCACCAGTCGCCAAATGTGGCGAGCCGCACGCGGATCATCAACCGAGTCAAACCGCTCGGCCGATTCCATAACGTGTCAATCGGATCAGCCGCCTCGGTCTTGCCGGTACCCGCCGCCGCCCCGGTACCCGCCGCCGCTCCGGCACCAACCGCTTTTCCAGCCGTCCCTGCCGTTCCCGCGCCATCAGCGGCCACGGGCAGGTCCAAGCGCACGGAGTTCAGATTGGGCGGTTGGAACTGGCGCCGCTTCAAGTCTTGTTTCACGGGCGATTGCAGCGGCAACAGCGGCGTCACCAACGTCACCGCGACGATCGCCACCAAGAGCCTCAGAGACCAGCGCGCGGTGAGACTGCGAGCCAACCGTCGCCGCGCGTCCTGCCACAGGGATACGCCGCGGATCCGCTGCGACTCGTCCCAGAGCGTCGCCAGTTCGCGTTCGCCGAGCGGTTCAACGCCGCGACTCGCCCGGTCCATCGCCGAGGCATTGGCGGAACCGCCCGACGCACTGCTCCCGGGTGCTGATTCGGTCACCGCAGGTTTCATCGGTTGGGACACGCCGTCACTCCTCGTTCACTCATCGCCTGTTTGCTCGTTCGCTTCATCATGCGTTTCAGCCGATTTTCACTCGCGGGTCGAGGATCGCGTAGGAAATGTCCACCAAGGTGTTCATGAATAGGAGCAACACGCTGTAAACCAGGACCATCCCCATCGCCAGCGTATAGTCGCGCTGCGTCGCGGCCTCGATGAAGTGGCTGCCCATCCCGGGAATCGCGAAGATCCGCTCCAGCACCAGCGAACCGCTCAGAATGCCCGCCGTCGCCGGCCCCAGATACGACACGACCGGCAAGATGGCTCCACGCAGGGCATGCCGCACAATCACGTGCCGCGGCGCCAAACCCTTCGCGTGCGCGGTGCGGATGTAGTCGAGTCCCAGCACTTCGAGCATGCCGGTGCGAGTCAACCGGGCGATGTAGCCGGCGAATGGGGCCGCCAAACAGAGCGCGGGCAGGATGAGCTGCCGCAGACTTCCCCAGCCAGCGGCTGGAAACAGGTTCAACACGAAGACAAACGCGATCACTCCCAGGCTCGCCAACACAAAATTCGGCACCGCGATCCCGATTGTCGCCAGAGCCATGAATCCATAGTCCCACGGTGTATGCCGCGCGACGGCCGATACCACGCCGGCGGTCATCCCGATCGTTGTCGCGCAAAACAACGCGAAGATTCCGAGCGACGCGGACACTGGAAACCCTTGAGCGATCACCTCGTTGACCGTGTAGTCTTCCAACTTGTAGCTCGGCCCAAGATCGCCACGCACCGTTCGGCTCAAATGAGTTGCGTACTGCCGATACCACGGCTGGTCGAGCTGGTAGCGGGCCTCAATATTCCGTTTCACCGCCTCCGGCAAATTCTTCTCGCTCGCGAACGGCCCGCCCGGCACCGCTCGCATCATAAAAAACGTCGCTGTGTACACCAGCCACAACGTCAGACCGGCGAACAACAGTCGCTTAGCAAGGAATTTGAGCGGCGCCATGGAATACTAGCCGGTAAGGAGGGTGGTGGGTGGTGGGTGGAGGGTGGTGGGTGGTGAGTGGTGAGTGGTGGGTGGTGGGTGGTG
>CAIXSC010000060.1 GCA_903921945.1 uncultured Planctomycetaceae bacterium | reverse complement strand
GTCAGGTTTCAGATCGCGTAAATAGCGGCTTCCGAGCAAATAGCCTTCCTCGAAAATCGCGCTGTTGCGGGCGACCACCGCCTCGTGTCCGTTCTGGCCGGGATCCGATGGATCGCCAAACAGATTGTCGCCGGTGAAGGCGATGCGTTTGCCATCCAGTTCCAGCCACAAGCAATTGCCGAATTCGGTTTGGCCGGGCATCCAATCGATGTGCAGCTTTAGGCCTTCCCATTCGACGACCTCGCCGTCCTTGAGCGGCCGGTCGACCTTCAGTCCTTCGTATTCGGGGTTGTAGGAAGTGATCAGGGCGCAGTAGTCGTAACGCAGCGGATTCTCCACTTTGTCGACGATGCGGTCGAGCGTCCAGATTTTGGCGCCGTAGCGCTTCTTCAGCACCGAACCGAGCGTGAAATGATCGCCGTGCATGTGGTTGATCCATAGCGCGTCAATCTCTTTAAGCCCCAGGTGGGTGCGCATGTCCTTCACGAGATCGTGCAAGAGCAACTCGGGAAAGATGCCGCAGTCGAGCAACAGCCCGCGTCCATTGTCGGAAATAATGATCGCGAAGTTCTTGCCGGCCAGCGCGTCCGAGAACTTATACAAATGCGGCGTCACCTGGACGATCTGCGGTATCGCCGTGGGTTTGACGAAGGGAATCGGTCTTGTGCGTTTCGTCAGGCTATTCACGGGATAGCCACGGACATAGTCAGGGTGGAAGGCGACGAGCTTGGCGTGGTAGGCGTCGAGCTGCGACTTCGCGTCGCGGATCACCGGTCCCTGGGCGGGCACCGCGAGCTCGGGTTGAAGTTGCCGCAGCTTGTCGACCGACGCCGTCAAAGTCTCCAGCCCTTTGGCGAACCCATAGTCCCATTCGGTATCGAACCAGTTCGACATCCGGGCGCCGTCGTGCGCGACACCGCCGACGAACGCCAAGGTCCGTCCTTCGCGCCGCAACAGGAAGCTCATCCCGCCGGGCGAATGGCCGGGGGTGGCGATGCAGGTCAATTCAAATCCACGCCAGCGAAATGTCTCGCCATCCTCAAGCAGGCGATCAAGTGGAATCGGGGCCTGGGGAGGACGCACGTAGCTTGCGCCGTGAACGGTGTGGGCGTCACCCAGCGACGGCCTCCATTTGCGGTAAGTCAACGGCTTTTCCAGCAACTCCCGTTCGGCCTTCGGCGCCGCCACTTTCGCCACCGCGCGATCGAGCCGTTCGATACCTTGGCACTGCTCGCGATGATGGTCCGTGAGCAGCAGCCATTCGACGCGTTTGACGCCGATCGACTCGAGTTTTCCCAGGACTTCGCCCGCGCCAAGGTTGACCAGCAACGCGGCCTCGCCGTCTTTGAGAATGGCGACGTGGCACGTGTCCCGAGCCGGATCGTGGTACGAGTACACGCCCGGCCAATCGGGCGACACCAACCGGGGCTCGGATGCGATGCCCGGGGCGGCCAGTGGCTGGTCCTCAGCGACGCCCACTGCGGGACGGATGAGCATGGCCAAGACCCACACGACCGGTAGCAGTGCGGTCGCGGCACGGTGTTTCCAGGAAAAACCAGTTCGGTGGTCACCAAGCTTCGTCATCGTGGGGCTCGCGGTTGGGGATGTGCGGTAGGGGATTGCCAAGGAAGTTGGTCCAGCCGGGATTCGTGTGGGGCCCGCCGAAGATTCGGGCCGCGCCGAACTTCCGAGCCACAGCGCAAGCCGGCGCGGTTTCCGCCGCGGGATTTTCGGAGGCCTGGCGCCGGTGTCCAACGGTCTTTTCAATGAGCAGATGCTGGCGAAGTAACTCTGACTGCGGCCGGATGCACCTTGGCGCACCCGCGACCAGGATATACCTCGTTGGGTTGCGTCCCCGCAGAGCCCAACTCCGTAGCTCCTGGTTCCAATAGCCTACGCATAGCCTACGCAGTCGCCGGCCCCACTGTCAAAGTACACTTGGACACCTGCGCCAGGCCTCCGAAAATCCGGCGGCGACAGCCGCACCCTGCGACTCCTGCGATGGCGGTCCCGGGCGAAGCACGCGATTCCCGCTCGGATCGCTCGCGGTTACAATGCCGCCCTGCCGGCCCGCCAGCCCGCCGTAGAGTTCTTCGAGCCGGGGCGTTTTTTCTCTTCGATCCGTTGCTGTTCCTGGAGTTGTTTCGCATGAAGATTGTTCGCATCTTCGCGCATCGTGTCGAGTTGCCGTTGGTGGAAGGGAGCTACAAGTGGTCGGGGGGCAAATCGGTGTCGGTTTTCGACAGCACGATTGTCGGGGTTGAGACGGACAGCGGGCTCGTGGGTTACGGCGAAGTTTGCCCGCTCGGGCCGTTCTACTTACCGGCGTACGCCGAAGGGGTGCGGGCCGGATTGCGAGAGCTGGGGCCCCACCTTTTAGGTTGGGATCCGCGGGAACTCTCCAAATTGAACCAGCGCATGGACGCGGCGCTGAAGGGACACCCGTACGTCAAATCCGGGATCGACATCGCGTGCTGGGACATCCTTGGGAAGGCGTGCGGGTTGCCGGTCTGCGTGTTGCTCGGCGGCCGCTATGGCGAAAGCGTGCAGCTCTATCGCGCCATTTCGCAGCAGTCGCCCGCTCAAATGGCGGCGAATGTCGCCGGCTATCGAGCGGAGGGTTACACGCGGTTTCAATTGAAAGTGGGAGGCGATCCCGATACCGATATTGAACGGATTCGGGCGGTGCGCGCGATGTTGCTGCCGACCGATCGGCTGGTGGCGGACGCCAATACCGGCTGGACGCAGCACGAGGCGGTGCGGGTCACGCGGGCCGTTCGGGATGTCGATGTTTATATTGAGCAGCCCTGCTTGACGTACGAGGAATGCCTCGCGGTGCGGCGGAACACGGATCATCCGTTTGTGCTCGATGAGAATGTCGACTCGTTGGAGATGTTGCTGCGCGGCAAGGCCGACTTGGCCATGGATGTCGTGAATCTCAAGATTGGCAAACTGGGCGGCCTTACGAAGACCCGCCAGGCCCGCGACCTATGCGTTTCGATGGGGATCGCGATGACGTTGGAGGATAGTTGGGGCGGCGACATCACCACGGCCGCGATCGCGCACTTGGCGCATAGCACGCCGGAAGATTACCGCTTTACGAGCACCGATTTCAACAGTTACGTGACGGTCAGCACGGCGAACGGCGCGCCGCGGCGCGAGCAGGGGCGGATGCGAGCGAGCGACGCGCCCGGGCTGGGCATCGATCCGCGTTGGGACGTGCTTGGTCCGCGTGTCGTCGACATCCACTGATCATTCGAGCCACCGTTCCAGCGATTTCGCCCTTCCAGGGAACTTGCGTTTTTCATCCCCGCCCAAAAAGGCTTTGGTATGACGGATCTCGCTTCGATTTTCCGTGGATGTATTCCGGCGTTGATGACGCCATGGACGGCCGATGGCCGGCCCGATCACGACGCGTTGGTGGAGACGGCTCAGCGGCTGATCGCCGAGGGTATGCGAGCCGTGGTTTACTGCGGTTCGATGGGCGACTGGCCGTTGCTCTCGGACAGCCAGCGTCAGGAGGGCGTGCGACGGCTCGTCGAAGCTGGCGTTCCCGTGGTGGTGGGGACGGGCGCTCAAAGCCCGGCGCAGGCCGCCGCGCATGCGGCGCATGCCCAACGGGTTGGCGCGGGCGGCTTGATGGTGATTCCGCGATTGTTATCCCGCGGCACCTCGCCCGCCGCCCAGCACGCCCACTTCTCCGCCGTGTTGGCCGCCGCTCCGGAACTTCCCGCCGTCATTTATAACAGTCCTTATTATGGGTTTGAAACCCGGGCCGATTTGTTCTTTGCGCTGCGATCCCGACATCGCAACCTTGTCGGCTTCAAGGAATTTGGCGGAGCGCGATCGCTGAGCTACGCGGCCGAGCAGATCACCAGCGGCGATCCGGACTTGGCGTTGCTGGTGGGCGTCGACACGCAGGTGTATCACGGTTTCGTGCATTGCGGAGCGGTCGGGGCGATCACAGGCGTCGGCAACGCCTTGCCGCGTCCGGTGCTGCGGTTGATCGTGCTGTGCCGGGAAGCGGCGACCGGCAACCCGCTCGCCCGCCGTTTCGCGCAGGAACTGAGCGAGGCGCTCGAAGTGCTCTCGACCTTTGACGAAGGTCCCGATTTGGTGCTGTACTACAAGTATCTGTTGACGCTCGAAGGCCACCACGCCTACGAACGCTCCGTTCACGCCGACGACACGCTGAGCCCGAGTCAACGCGAGTACGCTCGCAGGCAATGGGAAATCTTCAGCGCGTGGTGGCAGCGTTGGCCAGGAGCCACCGCCAGCACGACCGCCTAGCCGCGATTTTTCATGAGCAGCCTCGATGATATGGACGCGAGCTTTTGTCCCGAAAGGCTGTTTTGCGCGTCCCCGGGTTGTGGATTCATGAGCAAGCGTGGTATCGCACTGTCCGATCGCTACCGGCGTCATGGAGGTCACGCATGAGTAACACCTTCACCCCTGGCCCAACGCCGAACACCGTCCGAGCGGCCGATGGCAAAGTCCTGACGGCGCCCGCTGGCTGGGTTCTTCTTCCGCCCGGCGATGCCGCTCTGACCCGCCGAGCGAAAGCGGCGGGCGATCATTGGGTGGTTCAAGAAAAGAAAGGCCGGAAGGTGTTTTCAAGAGGCGTATGGGCGCCGGCGGCGGCCATCGAGCGGATTCGGGCCGAGCTCGAAGCCGAGCGATCCACGGAGAGCTTTGTCAAACGCAAAGCGGCCGATGCCAAGCGACGCGAGAAGGCCCAGGAGTTGTACGTCGGGGACTTCACCGCGGCCGTGGTGAACTTCCTCGCCTTCCATCCCAATCACGCCGAACTTGCCAAGCGGTTGGCCCAAGTGGTTGCCGACCACGCCACGCCGGTGGGTAGCGGCACTGTGGCGCGAACCACGCGCATCCCTGTCGAACAACGGGCCGAGGCGGCCGTCATCGCTTGGATGCGGCACCAGACGACCGCCTACGACTCGATGAGGATTGCGCGGTTGAAGGGAAAGCGGCGGGAAGTGCGGCGAATGTTAGCCCAACGCTCGAAAGAGTTGCTGGCAAGGTATCGGCGGGGAGAGATGCATGGGGAAGCATGCCCGCTCACCCAGGCGCTTTCGATGAAGGGCCCGGCGTAGGCTGCTCATGCCGCGACGTGACGCTCGGGGGTGGCGGTGAAGGCCGCTCCTGGCTGTCGGCTACCGAACGGGGGTGAGCGACGCAGGCGAGTTCAGAAATACGTCCGGACGCCGTCCACCACGTTGTACCAGTCGTCGACGATCGGCAGGAACTGCCAGCGGTCAAACGTTGTGCAGGGGTGCGAAATGCCGCAGCCGATCATGTCGCCAACCGCCAGCGGCGAGTCGGCGGGTAGGTCGAGCATCGCGTGCTGGTCGTTCAAACCGGACACCACACAGTTCGGCGGGATCGGAACCGGTTTTGTGTCGCGGCCCGGGCGGAACCACCACAACGGCGCCGGCAAATCGGCGTCGAACGACACGTCCCGTTTGCCCATCGATAACACGGCCCGCGTCGGCTCGGGACGCGTGAGCACGTACGACCAAACCTCGAGCGCCGGCCGCAAGCCTTCGCCCAAGCCGCGAGCCGCCGCCGATCGCTCCAAAAGCTGCTCGTAGTACCGCTGCAACACCAGCGAGTCATGGGTCAGGTAGCAGCCGCTGCG
>CAIXSC010000059.1 GCA_903921945.1 uncultured Planctomycetaceae bacterium | reverse complement strand
GAGCACCGGGGTGGTCGCACCCGCGGCAGCGGCGGCGGCCGCCGCCGTGGCGAGCATCGAATCTTCCAAAAAACGACGGCGGCTGAGCCAGTTCATCGCGAGCTCCTGAGCGAATGGAAAAAGAGGTATCGAAGGGAACCGAATCCCGCTGGTGGGATCACGACACGCTTGAAGGATAACAGTTGGAACGCGAACACGAGCGACGATTGCCCACCGGCTTGGTGTGACCGCGACGCGACACGAACAGCACGGGAGCCGCGACCACGCGTCGCCAACGGCTATTGTTTGAGCTTTTCCGCGGCGGCGGCTTTGGCCTTGGCCATGACGTCCGCGATGGAAACCGGGGCTCCACCTTGCTTCTTACTCTCGTCCGCGGCTTCCATGAAGGCGAAGACCTCAACGGTTTCGGACAGCGGAACCGGGGCGGCGCCCGTCTTGAAAAACTTGGCGATTTCACGACAGAGCGGCTCGTAGCCATCGCCCTTGGTCATCGGCACAATCGCCTTGACGCCAAAGACCACAGCGCCGAAATCGGCTTTGTGGCGTCGCAATCCGCGATAGGTGCCAGTCCGCCCATTGGCCCATGTGCCGGTCACAACATCCGCGTCGTCGGTCTGCAACCGTGCCACGGATTGGCAGCCTGGGCCCATCAACTCGAACAACGCGTCCACCCCATGCACGCCATAGAAAAACAAATCGGGCGTTCCTTCCTGGTAGGAGCACGGCCCCCAAGTGATTGCGCCGGCGATCCCGCCATGAGCCGCATCCCGCTTCAACTCCTGCAACCCGCCACCGAACCGGACCGATGAACTGGAGAAACATGGCACTTTGTGCCGTTCCGCCAACGTCGCGATCGCCACCGCGTCGGCCAGCGACCCAGCGAGCGGCTTGTCGATGAACAGCGGCTTGCCGGCTTGGATCACTTGCCGTGCTTCCTCCCAATGGATACGGCCATCCACGCTTTCCAACAGCACGACGTCCACACGTTCAAGCAGTTTAGGGATGGAATCGACGATCTCGATTCCCATGCCGCGGAGATCCTCGGTGAACTTCGCAACCCGAGTTTTGCTCGGACCAAAATCGGTGCCGCCCGGATAGCCCGCGACCACCTTCACGCCCGCCAAATCGCCGACCGCTTTCGGGCCATTGAAGAGCTTGGCGAACGCGGGAACATGGGACGTATCGAGTCCAATCATGCCGGCACGGAGCGTCACAGCGGCAGGTTCCTTCGCGGCGGCAGGTTCCTTGGAGGCCTCTCGCTCTTGAGCGGCGAGCGGTGCCGGAACGAGGCTGGCGGCGGCGAGCAGGCAGCCCAGCCAAAACGGAATACGTGTTGTGGGCGAAAACGGAGCAGCGAGCGCGGCGCGACGGCCCATGGCGAAATCCCGGGGCGAGTTTTGCGGTGGGAAAACATCAACGCGCGAGAATGTACCGAATCGTCGCTTGGCGTGCAAATCTCACCGCAACCATGCTAGCGAGCGTTTTTAACCTCGTTCGGGGCGTCGATCGCCCGCCGACAGACTCGACCGCCACTCGGCTTGCCAGGGGCGCTGCTGCTCGACATCGCTTAGCAACTGTTCTCCGAGCATTCGGCGGCGGGAGTCCGGCAGGCCCGCGAACCATGCTTGGTCGGTGAGCGGCCGGGCATTCCCCAGTTCCCGGACATCCACAACGTCCGCCCAGTAGTAGGTCCGGTCACCAGTCGCTTTGCGATCGTAGACCCGACACGTTACGCGCGCGAGACAATCGCGAAGCAGTGGCAATCCACCCGCGGCGGGTTCGCACTCCAGTCCGGCGAGCTTGTCGTGGTTCCGCCCGGAAATGGCGGCGAAGTGCCACGCCAGTTCCGCCTGATCCTCGCGAAGCAAATGCGCGGCAAACTCGCCCGAAGCCTCGACCAGTTCCGCGGTGAAGTGGTTGGGAGCCAGCCCAACCAGCACGGTTGGCTGCGCCGCGTCGATCGAAGCGGCGGAAAGCCACGTCACGGTCGATCCGCCGCGATGGCCACGATAGGCCGCCGTGACGATCCAGACTTCGCGGACTACTCGCCGGAAAATAACGCGTACCCGATCTTGCTGTCCGCTGCTCAACATCATGCGCCCCGTTCTCCCCGATCCGCGCTCGACTTCCCGGACGCGATTTCCCGGGCGCGACTTCCCGGACGCGATTTCCACGTCACGCTCGCCTGCCAGTCTCGAATGTCCGAAGTTCCACGCGACGTACGCCGCCATTCGCCGAGTTGCTGGCCGCCTCTCGTCGCAGCTCGATTCGCCATTCGCCAACTTGTGCCGCTTCTATACACCAGCTCGGGATGGCCTGCACATCGGGGCTGGCGCTGTTACATTTCCAGCTTGCCCGCAACGTCCGCGGCGATTGGCCCGATGGGCCCGATTGGCCCAATTTGGTCCAGGGTCCCGATTGGCTCACTCGTCCCGATTGGCCCACTCGTCCCGATTGGCCCACTCGGCCCGATTTGCCGACGCGGCCCGATTGGATCGCGGTGCCGGATTGGCAACCGGCCACGGATCGCTTGCGGCAACCCGTTCCACCACTTTTTCAGCCTGTCACCCGGAGGCAACTTCATGACCGCTTCAACGTCCCGCCGCGATTTCCTCTGCACTTCAGCCCTTAGCGCCGCTGGTTTGGCCGTCGGCCTTGCGCGAGCACCGCTCGCGCTGGCGGCTGACAAGGCGAACGCCGCGGCTCCTTTGTTCAAGATATCGGTGGCGGAATGGTCGCTGCACAAAACGATTTTCGGCGGCAGGCTCAATCATTTGGATTTCGCCAAGACGGCGAAGGAGTCATTCGGGATTGACGCGGTCGAATACGTGAACCAATTTTTCCGCGACAAGGCGAAGGACGAGAAATACCTGGCGGAGATGAAGAAGCGGTGCGACGACCTGGGCGTTCGCAGCCTGCTGATCATGATCGACGGCGAAGGCAAGCTTGGCGACGCCGATGAAAAGAAGCGAACGCAAGCTGTCGAAAATCACTACAAGTGGCTCGAAGCGGCGAAGTTCCTGGGGTGCCATTCGATCCGCGTCAACGCGGCTTCGGATGGAACGTACGACGAGCAACTCGGCCGCGCCGCCGATGGTTTGCGGAGGCTCAGCGAGTTCGGAGCGAAGCTTGGCTTGAACGTGATTGTCGAAAACCATGGCGGACTCTCTTCCAATGGCAAGTGGCTGGCTTCGGTCATGAAGCAAGTCAACCTGCCCAATTGCGGCACGCTGCCGGATTTCGGCAACTTCCATAGTTACGACCGCTATCTCGGCGTCACCGAGACCATGCCGTTCGCCAAGGCGGTGAGCGCCAAGAGCCACGACTTTGACGCCGACGGAAACGAGACGAAAACCGACTACCTGAAGATGATGAAAATCGTGCTCGACGCCGGCTACCGCGGCTACGTCGGCATCGAATACGAGGGCAGCAAGCTGGACGAGATGGCCGGAATCCGAGCCACGCAAAAGCTGCTCGAACGCTGCCAAAAGGAACTGAATGGCTAAAGCGGGCCCGAATCGTCCGACACAAAACTGGATCGACGCGGGTGTGCGCCAATCTCCCGCTTCCCCGCGTCATTTGTTTTCGGCGCCCTGGGAACCCGTGGTGGTGCGACGTGGCGACGCGCTGGGACTGCGGAGCCTGGCGGACCAGTTCGCGGACGCGGTCGCTCCCGACCTCAACAACCGCATCCAGGATGGCCGTTGGGTCACGATTCTCGCATGGTGCCTGGCGCGCTCTCACGAGGTTTTTCATGCGTGCCGTGGCGGCTCGGTTGTCACGCGTGCGCAACAGCGCGAGCGTTACGCTTGGTTGCGGCCCTTGGAATTGATGTGGGTCGCGCGAACAATCGCGCTCACGGATGACTGGAGCCTCCGATCCCTTTCCGGTCAGCGCCGCGTCGGTCCGTGGTACACCCAGTTCGCCATGGCAGGCGATCCATTTGGAATGTCGGACGATCAATTTCGCGCCTATCGGCAAACTGGCATGTACGGCGGCTACCGGCT
>CAIXSC010000058.1 GCA_903921945.1 uncultured Planctomycetaceae bacterium | reverse complement strand
GTCAGTCTGGAAGCGGCCAGTCCGAAAGCGGCCAGTCCGGAAGTGGTCAGTCTGGAAGCAGCCAGTCCGGAAGTGGTCAGTCTGGAAGCAGCCAGTCTGGAAGCGGACAGTCTGGAAGTGGCCAGTCCGAAAGCGGCCAGTCCGGAAGTGGTCAGTCTGGAAGCGGTCAGTCTGGAAGTGGCCAGTCTGGAAGTGGCCAGTCTGGAAGTGGCCAGTCCGGAAGCGGCCAGTCCGGAAGTGGTCAGTCTGGAAGCGGCCAGTCGGAGGCAGCATCGTCGCAGACGGACTCGACTCAGCCGGGACAAACTCAGCCGGGACAAACTCAGTCGGGAAACGCTCAAGAGGGGCAGTCTGCATCAGCGCGATCGGAATCCGCGGCGTCCTCAAACGGGGCAAGCGGTGGCAGTTTGCCTAACTGGTCAGCGCTTGGGGCTGTCTTGGGAGGCTTCCTGCGACTCGTGTTCTTCATCGGCACGCTGATCTTGTTGGCGTGGTTTGCGTGGCGTTCGCGTGCCGAATTACTCGAAGCATGGCGCCATTTACGTCGCGAATGGCAGGCCTTCTGGGCGCGGCTCCGCGGTAGCCCGACAACAAACACCGAACGCGTGTCGGAAGGGTCTTCACCGCCGCTCGCCGAATTGCGATTCGCGGATTTTGCCGATCCATTCGTCTCCGGGATGGCTCAACGAGTTTCCTCGGGAGAGCTCGTCGCGTATAGTTTCGCGGCATTGGAGGCGTGGGGCCGCGAGCGGGGTTGTCCGCGATTGGCCGATCAAACGCCGCTCGAATTCGCCCAGGTTTTGGGCACGCATCAAACCGGCTTCGCCGCCGAAGTGCTGGCGGTGGCGGACCTTTATTGCCAGCACGCTTACGCCGGTGGTTCGTTGCCTGCGACCGCCGGCCACTCGCTACGCCGCCTATGGCAGCGGCTGAATGCATGAACCCAACGAAATTGCGTCGACAAATTGCCTGGGAAGCCGCCCGGCTGATGTACAGCCGGCAAGAGTCCGAGTACTACCAAGCTAAAATGAAGGCCGCTCGCCGTGTTTGCCATGGTTGGGTGAAGCCGGCCGACTTGCCAAGCAACGCGGAAATCCGCGATGAAGTTCAGGCGCTTGCGCGGTTTCAAGAAGGCGAGCAGCGAACGAACGATCTGCTCGCGATGCGACTCGACGCGCTCCGCCTCATGCGGATCCTCGAACGCTTTCGCCCCAGACTGATCGGCAGCGTGCTCACGGGGCACATTCGTCAAGGCTCCGACATCGACCTTCATCTCTTTTCCGACAGTCTCGAAGCCGTCACCGGAGCGCTCGACCACGAAGGGATGGTTTACGACGTGGAGCGTAAGAGGGTGCGCAAGCAGGGCGAGGAACGAGTTTACACGCACATCCACATCAAGGATCGCTTCCCGTTCGAACTGACGGTTTACCCCGCCAATCTCGTTTCCTTCGGTTTCAAAAGCTCGATAACCGGAAAGTCGATCGACAAAGCGAGCCTACCCGAGTTGGAGCAACTGCTGCGCGACGCCTATCCGCAACTGGATCTGGAGGGCGCGGTTGAAGCGGCTGCGGAGAGCTTAGACCGCTTTCAAGTCTTTGAATCCCTGCTCCTGCCGCTGGAAGATGTGAAACAGGATCCCCGCTACCATCCGGAAGGCGAGGCGTTGTACCACAGCCTGCAGGTCTTCGAGCATGCGCGGAATGAACTGCCATACGACGAGGAGTTCCTGCTGGCGGCGCTGCTGCACGATGTCGGAAAGGCGATCGATCCGCGCGACCATGTCCGAGTGGGACTCGAGGCGCTCGAAGGCTTCTTGACACCCCGCACGCGGTGGCTCATCGAACATCACATGGAAGCGCAGCAAATCCTCGACGGCACGCTCGGGGCCCGTGCCCGAAAACGCCTCGAACAGGACGAAAGCTACGAAGAGCTATTGCTGTTGGCTCGCTGTGACCGCGCCGGCCGCCAGCCCGGCGCCGCCGCCCCGGAACTCGACGAAGCACTCGACTACCTTCGCGATTTGGCGACCCGCTTCGGCTAACGCCGAACCGAAGCTCGGTCCGTGACGTCCGTCCGACTCGAGTGATGCGTCCGATTCGTGGTTACCTCTACCACCGGCCAGGACTCGTGTCTCCGAACGGACACATGGCGCGCGGAATTGGACTTCGCGGCGCCATGGCAGGCCAAAATGGCCCGCTCTGACCGATCCGGACGGCCGTCTCGCCTCCGCACCCCGCCTGTTGCGCCAGGTCGTTACCGCGGCGCAAGCATAATGGGTTACTGGGTTTATCGTCGAAAGACGCGCGGCCGTGCCAGCTCCTGGCAGTGTTTGGCACGGCGCTTGCATTGCAGTGCTCGTAACATTCGATGGATGAAGCCAAGCCAAGGCGAGCGAGCAGTGTGACTAAAGGACATGGGGCAAGCGAATTCGGTTTGCGGCATCGTGTCAGAAATCGAATTCGTGGACACAGAATTGGACACAGAATCAGACACAGGATCAGACACAGGATCAGACACAGAGTTGGATATCGAAGCAAACAGAAAGAGGAGTTTACGATGAATGCGCGATGGGAGGCGATCGATTGGCGAGGCGAACTGGCGCGATTGCAAAACGAATTGCACCAAGCGTTAGGGCGCGCTGGCGCGGCTTGGCAAGCGGAACCAGGGCCTTTCGCAACGGGACAGGCAGCGGCGAACACGGCCGCGAACACGGCGGCTTCCGCAGCAGCGTCGGCCAGCACGGCGGCGGGTTCGCCTGCGGCTACGACAACGAAAGCGGGGCACGCTGCGGCAGGACCGCGGCCTGCAGCGAACTCGACGGTCGCGACGACGCCGCCGGCGATCAACGTGTGGGCGGACGAGGAGAACATTTATGTCGAATCCGAACTGCCAGGGCTCGACGCCGGCGATGTGGAAGTCTTTGTGACCGGCCGGCAACTCATGGTGCGCGGCGAGCGAAAGCCACCGGTCGTTGACAAGGGAGTTTGGCATCGACAGGAACGCGCTCATGGAAAATTCCAACGCACCCTGGAACTGCCTTTAGAGATCGAGACCGCCTCGGTCCAGGCGCAGTTTCAAAACGGGGTGTTGCTAGTAAAACTGCCCAAACACGCGGAAATCCGCCCACGGCGCGTCGAAGTCCAAGTTGGTTAATCCATTTTTTTCACCCATTCACGCGGTTGCTCGCTACCCATTCAACGGAGACTACTTTCATGCGCGACTCGCATAAGCACCATGGCGCCGAAGACGTCCGCGGTCGGGAACGGACCCGCGCCGGCGTGTTCTCGCCCCGAATCGATATCGTGGAGACTGAAAGCGAATTGATTCTCTTCGCCGACCTGCCGGGTGTTTCCCCCGACCAACTCGACATTCATTACGAAGAAGGGCAACTCACCCTGCACGGCCACGTCCCGCCACGGCAACAGGCCGCCCCGTACGCGGTTCAGGAGTACGGGATCGGCGATTTTCACCGCTCCTTCGCGATTGGCGAATCGATTGATGCCAGCCGTATTGTCGCGGAACTGAAACGCGGCGAACTGACGCTTCGGCTGCCGAAAGTCCAACGGGTTCAACCGCGGCGAATTCATGTTCAGGCCGGCTGAGAGACGCTAGCGATCGGATCATCCGAGAGAATTGGGTGGAGGCGCAAGGCGGTGGCTGGAATTGGCTGCGGCAAGAACCGTCTTGCCGCGGCCGACATCCGCTGTTACGTTCATAGCTGTTCTGAGGCGGAAAAGGTTGTTTGCAACCACCGGGGATCGTTCCGATGGCTAGCTCGTTGATTGGAGTGGTTTGTCTCACCGCGATTCTGATCGTGTTAGTGGGTGTAACCGGACACATCTTGTTTGGGTCGGGCACCGACTAGTCGCTCGGCCGGAAACGACTCGCCTCATGATCGATCGCCCTCGCGCGTCGGGCGTATTGCTCCATGTCACGTCGCTCCCCGGTCCTCTGCATAGCGGAGACTTCGGGCCCGACGCCTATGCGTTCGTGGACTTCCTGGCGGCGGCCAAGCAACGCTACTGGCAAGTGCTGCCGCTCGTTCCCGCCGCAACGGGTGACTCTCCCTACACCAGTCTGTCGGCCTTCGCTGGCAATCCCTGGCTCGTCAGCCCCACCCAATTGGCTGCCGAAGGTTGGCTGGAACCGGCCCGCTTGCAAGAGGCGGTCGAAACGACCGCCTGCCACGGAGCGGTTGCGGGTCGCGCGGCACGCCTACAACTGTTACGGAGCGCCGCCGCCTCGTTTCACCGCAATGCCGCCCCCTCGCAACGCGAGGATTACGAGCGGTTTATCGATTCCAACCGCGATTGGCTCGACGATTACTGCTTGTTCGCCGCGATTGGCGAATCCACGGGCACTTACGAGTGGAATCGCTGGCCGGCGCCGTTGCGGGCCCGAGATCCGGCGGCGCTCCGCGAAATCCGCGGCGAATTGGCGGAGGAACTCGTGTTCCTACAGACCACGCAGTATTTCTTCGACCGGCAGTGGCAAGCGTTGCGACGGTACGCGGCCGATCGCGGTGTTCAGATATTCGGCGACATCCCGATTTTCGTCGCCTATGAAAGTGCGGATGTTTGGCAACACCAGCGATTGTTTTTCCTTGACATGGATGGACGCCGCACGGTCGTGGCGGGTGTGCCCCCCGACTACTTCAGCGCGGACGGGCAGCTTTGGGGTAACCCGCTCTACCGCTGGTCGGAGATGGCCAAAGACGGATTCTCCTGGTGGCGTGATCGGTTGCGGCACTCCCTCGGGCTCTTCGACTTGATTCGACTGGATCATTTCCGCGGCTTCGAGGCCTACTGGGAGGTGGCTGCGGACGCTAAGACTGCAGTTGGCGGTCACTGGATACCCGGACCGGGGTTGGAATTGTTCCAGTCGCTGCATCAAGAGCTTGGCGATCTCCCACTCGTGGCCGAGGATCTCGGGCTGATTACGCCCGAGGTTTTAGCTCTCAGAGACGTATGCGGCTTTCCGGGCATGCGGGTGTTCCAATTCGGATTCGATGACGACTACCTTGGCCAATACCACCGCCCGCATTCCTATCCGGATAACTGCGTCGCCTATACCGGGACCCACGATAACGACACTTCCCTCGGGTGGTATCAGGCCAACGCAGATACGGAGGTAGGCCATCGAGTTCGTGTTTACCTTAGCAGCGACGGCCACGACATCGCCTGGAAGATGCTGGAAGCTGTTGCGAGATCAGCCGCCAGAACCGCGATAATGCCCATGCAAGATCTGCTTGGGCTCGATTCCTCGGCCCGCATGAACATTCCGGGAGTGGGTTCCGGCAACTGGTCGTGGCGCCTACGCGAAGGGCAGGCCACACCCGCGCTCGCCAGTCGACTGGCAGCCTTAACGCAACGCACTGGCCGCAGCGATCGCTAAGAAGTTCATGTGGCAGCGGTCTCACGATCGCTATCTGCTTACAAAGTAACGCTTTGCGTTACATGCCACTCCTCTCCGAGCTTCCCCTGCGGGGCCCCCCCTCACGCTTGGGTTGCCCCTCTAGCGGGTGTTTTGGTGCTTTGCTGGGCGACACAGAACTTTAAATTTTTTGTCCGAAAAATCTGAGATTTCGTTTTCCGTATCAAAACTGGGTTTTCCCCACCCTATCTATACTCCCATTGGGGTCGGCAAATTCGGCCAGCCCGACAAAGGCAGCGCAATCGAACGCGACAGGGCGAACGTTTCGGAGTAGCTACCGATGGTTTTGGCTTCTTGGAAGCGGTGGTGGAATTCACGACCCAGGCCTTTCTCGCGCGCAAGGTGCTCCCCCGAGTGGCTTCGCCGTCAAAATGCCCTCCGAGCCCATCGACTGCGCGGGGAATTGCTGGAATCCCGATTGTTGATGGCGACCGAGATCACCTCCTTGGACTC
>CAIXSC010000057.1 GCA_903921945.1 uncultured Planctomycetaceae bacterium | reverse complement strand
GGATACCCTGACCTTCGCCGGAGGCCTTGGGACTCGGGGTAATGCGACCAATCCCAGCGCAACCACGGTCGCTGGCAGGGTGCAGACCACGAACACCGCCATGGATCTCGGCCCGACAACGCTTTCGGCGGCCACGACGCTCAATTCCCAAGGCGGTAGCATTGGCATCACTTCGATTGCGGGCGGCAATCAAAACTTGACGCTGCATGGTGGCATTGGTGCGGGCACGGTGACGGTCTCGGGCAATGTGTCGGCCGTTGGCGACGGAGCAGGCGCCGCGTTAGCGATCGCCTCGGGCGTTACCGGATTGGTCACATTTCAAGGGACTGTCGGGACAAATTGGGAGATCACGGCCGGCTCTTCGACAAACGTCCGCTTTGAGGGCGATATCACAATTGCCGCAGGCGACTCTTCATTCGCCGGAAATGTCAGGCTCGATGGATTGACATTCCAGTCCGAGGGCAATGTGCAATTAGGTAATGGTACAGAAGATACTCTGACCATCAGCGGCGCGGCCGTGGCGCTGAACGCAAACAATGCGAATATTCAATTGGAGGCGGTCACGAGCGCCTCTCAAGCACTAACGATTAACTTAGGATCGGGAACCTTAACGCAAAATGGTTCCATTTCGATGGGAACCAGCCCCTTCGCGGTTTCCGCCGCTGGGGCAATCAATTTGAACAGTTCGTTTTCGTCATCCACGGCGATTGGAAGCTTAAGTCTTAGCTCTTCCGGAAACGTGCAGATCAACGGTTCCGTGGGAACAAGCGGTGGCGCGGTGTCGGTTACCGCCGATAGCGACGGTGCGTCTGGCGGCGAATTCTTAGTGACAGGTTCAGGGGCCGTGAGTGCCGGTGCTGGAGCCATATCGGTTGTTGCCAGCACGATTGCAATCAACGGCTCCCTGTCCGGAACCTCCACTCTCAGCCTCGCTCCTTCGCTCGCGAACACATTGATTAGACTAGGTGGAGGGGTCGGTGACTTCAATTTGTCAGATACTGAACTAGGTCAGTTGACGAACGGATTCTCGGGTATCTCGATTGGCCGTTCGAGTGACGGAACGGGCGCGGTCAGCATCGATAGCGCAACCTTCAACGACGCAATTTCCATCTACGGCGGCAGCATCGCGATCACGGGTGGCATCAGTGCGAGTGGCCAAGATGTGCGGCTCGACGCCTACCAAGGCACGATCACGGGCGATACGACGGGCGTCGATGTCACGGGAAATGCCGTGACGCTCAACGCGACCCATACCACCTCACCGGCGATCGGCACTTCTCTCAACCCATTCGCCGTGAGCGCGTCCAGTCTGTCCACAAGCACCAACAACCGTGATCAGTATCTGACCGAAGCCGACAGTTTGTCGTTGACGTCGATGACTGCGGGGACTGGAACCGTGGTCCTCGCGGGTGGCACGTTCAACCTGAATGCGAGCGATGTGGTCAACAACAACACCAAAGTTCAGATCAACTCGTCGGCGACCTTGGGGATGGGCGCCAACAACGACATCGTCGAGCAGTTAATCCTCAATGGCGGATCGGTCACTGGCTCGGGCACTTTGAAGAGCACGGCGAACATTACGGGAACGAGCGGTTCGTCGTCGGCGCCGCTGGACGGGACGAACGGTTTGAGCCGCACGGGCGCTGGCACGCTGACGCTAACCGGAACAAACGTCTACACGGGCGCTACCACAGTCACCGACGGGAAGCTGCTGGTGAACGGTTCGACCGCCAGCGGTTCGGCGGTGAGCGTGGGAACAAACGGTGTCCTCGGAGGCAGTGGAACGGTCAACGGCACGGTGAGCATCGCGAACAGCGGCACGATTGCGCCGGGCAACAGCCCTGGAGTGCTCAAAACGGGCGATTTCAGTGTCGCGTCCGGCGGCACCTTGAGCGTCGAGCTGAACGGCGCCACGGTTGGCACCCAGTACGACCAGGTCGATGTCACGGGCACCGTCACCTTCACCAGCGGCGCCTTGCTGGTCATTTCATTGGGATTCAGTCCCGCCACCGGTGATTCGTTCACCATTGTCAAGAATGATTCGACCGACGCCGTGAGCGGCACGCTGACCTATGGCGCGAACGAGTTGGTTGAGGGCGAGGTATTTAGCGCGACGACTGGATCGTTCTCGGCAACTTTCCAAATCAGCTATCGGGGCGGCGATGGCAACGATGTGACGCTGACCCAGATCAACACGGCCGCTCCCACTTACGTTGGCACGCCTGGTAATGACTCGCTGACCGTCGATTTCTCGGGAACTGAGATTCGTACGTATCTCAACGGTAATCTCATCGATTCGCGGACTCCCGGATCGCTGACCGGGGCCATCACGATCAATGGTGGCGATGGCAATGACACATTGACCGTGGATCTGAGTTCGTTGAGCGCGATTCCGTCGGCCGGTTTGGTTTTCGCCGGGCAAGGCCAAGGATCCGGGACGGGCGATACGCTGGTCTTGAGCAAAGGTACGACGCCGCTGACGTTCTCGACGATCACCCACACGTTCACGAATTCGAGCGACGGCGGAGTATCGTTGACGAGCGGCGGGACGACCCGGTCGATTTCCTACACGGGCCTGGAACCGGTGACGGATGACCTGGTCGTTGCGGACCGTGTGTTCACGTTCAATGGAGGCGC
>CAIXSC010000056.1 GCA_903921945.1 uncultured Planctomycetaceae bacterium | reverse complement strand
CAAATGCAGCTTTTCCAAATGGACGAGCTCGATGAACTTCACCCCCTGCAACGCCGCGCCGCTCAAGGGTGTGGGCTTTCCACTAGCCGCGCTCGGCGAAGCCGGAGTCGCTCCCCCATCGCCACCACGCCCGTCCGCCGCACCGCCACGAACGCCTGCCGAAGCTGGCAATCCCAGTGGAGGCGCAAGCCCTCCCGCCTCGGACGACGCTCCCAAAACGGAATCGCCAACGGCCGCGTTCGCGTCTCCCTCGGAATCGCCAGCCGAAATCGCGGACGGATCGGCGGGTGGCGCCAGGGTCACGACAAGATCGCGGCCACTCCCGTAACTCGCGCCGTAACGAAACTGGACGTCGTGCGGCGTCCAAATTCGTTGCGCGTCGATTTGGATGTTGCGTGTTGTCAGCGACATCGCGTCGCCCGCCCCAGGAAACGATTCCGGTCGCGTTACCCGCACTTCCCCTGGCAAACGCCCTCCCAGAAACCGTCCGAACCGCCCGCGCGCAGCCGCCGTGTTCCCATCGAACTGCAAGAGCGCCCCGCCTTCAGCCGCCACAATGACGGGCGCATCGCGCGGTGGCGAAGATCCTTGCGGCGGCAACGGCGCCGACGGATCGGTCCAGCCGGGCGGATCCCCAAGACCGCTTGAACCACCGCCCATATCGCCAATCTGGGTGCCATCGGCAGAGGACGACTTTGGCGGCGCAGCCGTCAGCGAAGCCGGCGGAGCGACAGCCCCGGAACCCGAACGCGAACCTGAAACCGCGGCCGAAGCTGACTCATCAAACCCCTTGGGCAAGATGACCAGAGTGCAAGGCTTCAGCTCGACAGCCCCGTCGGGCAGTTGGCGGTAGTCGCGAAACAAAAACACGTAGCCGTCGTACTCCGCCACTTTCGGCCGCTGGACTTGCCACGCTTCGGGCGGAAAGTGACGCGCGATCAGAGCTTCAAAAGGCGTCGCCGCCACGCTCGCCGAACCCACGCCTCCGACTCCAGCACGCGCCGCTGTTTCCGCATTACCGGCGGCAACGGCCTTGGCACCCAGTCTTGGTCCGCCTTTGTCCGCGCGGCCCGGTTCCAGCCATGGCACAAGCAGCGCGGCGTACGCGGCATAGGCCGCGCCGCAGCATAGCAGCGCCAAAAGAGCACGGCGGAAGGCGATAAGCACCGACTGCGGATCCTTACGCGGTTTGGTATTTCCGAATCAGGTCGTCCCAACGGCCCTTCGCTTTGAGCAACTCTTCGACCAATTCGCGCACCGCCCCCTGGCCGCCTCCCAGTCGCGTGACGTGCGCCGCTGCCTGGCGCACATCCTCGGCCGCGTCGGCCACCGCAACCCCAAGCCCCACCTGTCGAATCACCGGCAAGTCCGTGAGGTCATCCCCGATGTAGCACACCTGGGACGGCGCCAGTCGCAGATCGCGAATCACCTCCAGCGCCGCAGGCAGTTTGTTCTCGAATCCCTGCCGCACAATGTCGATCCCCAGCTCGGCCGCGCGAAGCTTCACGATTTGCGAATTGCGCGCGGTCAAAATTCCGAAGCGGAAACCGCCGCGTTGCCACAGCTTCACCCCAAGTCCGTCACGAATGTGAAACCGTTTGCTCTCAACGCCCGCGTTGTCGAAGTACAACCCGCCGTCCGTCAACACGCCATCGACGTCCGACAAAATCAACTCGATGTGCGGACCGCGTTCCACAAGCAAATTGGAGGGATTGGAAGTCATGTGCGGCGTCGTCGATCCTTCAATACGAAAAGACTCTCTCTGTACGTTGCCACCACCAGCCAAAGTTCGCCAACTTTTTATTTCCTTCGCGGACATCGGACCGGCACTATCCCTTAACGGCTCGCGCCATTGGCGTATTTCGCGCAATCAGCGAGATCCGCGCAATCCGGGCCATCGCTGCGCGCCGCCCATTCCGCCAAGCTCGCCTTTCCGACTCAAAACGACGAAGGTCTCTCCCGCGGATTCGAGTAGGGCAAGATGCGGAGCTCCCCTCGTCCCGAGTCTGGCGGCACGTCCCCGGATTCCCGCAATCGCTCCGCGATCAGCGGCATGGATGCGACGAGGTCGGTGATATCAATCATGCCGGCCGGACGACTGTCGCCATCAAGCACGGGCAGCTCGCTAATCTTGCGCCCCGTAATGGTGGACAGAGCCGAAGCGACCGTCTCGCCGAGACGCACAAAAAGCGGTGATCGCGTCATGACATCGCCTATCGGACCATCGATCGCGTCATCTCGACGGCGTTCTAACAATCGCGACAAGTCGCTGTCCGTGAAAATTCCCGACAGTCGTCCTTCGTTGTCGACCAGCATGATCGCGCCGCAACGCCGCGTTTCGCGATGCTCCGCGATTAACACCTGCCGGACGATCGTGTCCTCGCGGGCAATGCGACACTCGGTGGCGGGACGCATCAACTCTTCGACCAAGGCCAGTTTGATCCCCAGCGAGCCGCCAGGATGAAAACTCGCGAAATCGCGTTGACTGAAATTCCGCTGGCGGCTGAGCACCAACCCTAGGGCGTCGCCAACAGCGAGCATCGCCGTGGTGCTGGAACTGGGGGCCAAGCCCAACGGACAAGCTTCTCGCAACGGTCCCAGTTCGAGCACTACCGCGGCCGACTTCCCCAACCGGCTATCCGCGCGGCCAGTGATCGCCACAATCGGCGTTCCCATTCGACGTAAAGCGGGCAACAGCCGCGTGACTTCCTCGGTCTCGCCACTAAACGACAAAACGAGCACCACGTCGTCCGGATGGACCCGCCCCAAGTCGCCGTGAACAGCCTCGCCAGCATGCAAAAAATGGCTGCGAGTACCTGTCGAAGCAAACGTCGCGGCAATCTTTTGCCCGATCAGACCAGCCTTCCCCATCCCCACGACAATCACGCTTCCACGGCAGCCAGCGAGCAGTTCGATCGCGTCGCTGAACGAAGCATCAAGCCGCCTGGCAACGTCGAGCAGCGCCAGTCCCTCCTCTTGTATGACCTTTCGGCCATCAGCAAGCCAAGCTGCCCGATCGTTCGCCCGCACCGACACGGCGCGCATCGCTTCCTGCTTGCTCATGACCGCACCATCCCTGAGGCGTCCAGGCTTCGGAACCCCCTGTCCCGATTCTTAAACCGGGCGAAGTGTAGCGATTGCGGTCACTTGCGACAACGTGAACTGCCAGCTCGTCACCTATCTTCCCTATCCACGCCGAATACCCATCGTGGAACT
>CAIXSC010000055.1 GCA_903921945.1 uncultured Planctomycetaceae bacterium | reverse complement strand
TGCGTGTCGCAGGTGAGTCATGCCACGAGCGTGTTGTGCGGTGGACGACTACAACATCGCGCGGAACTGGTCGAACAGATAGTTGCTGTCGTGCGGACCTGAAGACGCTTCGGGGTGGTATTGGACGCTGAAGGCGGGTACGTCGGTGCGGCAGACGCCGGCGATCGTGTTGTCGTTGAGATTTCGATGCGTGATCCGCAGGTTCGGCGGCAGCGTCGTCTCTTCCACCGCGAAGCCGTGGTTCTGAGCGGTGATCTCGACGCGACCGTTGTCAAGGTTCAACACCGGCTGGTTGGCGCCGCGATGGCCGAACTTAAGCTTGAAAGTTTTGGCGCCGCTCGCAAGCGACAGTAGTTGATGGCCGAGGCAGATCCCGAACACGGGAACTTTGCCGACCACGCCTTGAATGGCGCGGATAGCGTAGTCCAACGGTTCCGGGTCGCCCGGGCCGTTGGAGAGGAACACGCCGTCAGGCTTGTGGGCGAGGATTTCTTCCGCGGTCGCGGTGCCTGGGAGGATCGTTACTTGGCAACCGACCATTCGCAGATGTCGAGCGATGTTCCATTTCATGCCGTAGTCGAGCGCAACGACGTGTTTGGAAGCGGCTGGGGCTGCCGGGGCCTGCTCGAGGTTCGCGATGTGCGACCATTGGCTGAGACCTTCGCTCCAGTCACGCGGTTGATCGGGGAGCACTTCGCGGACCAAGTCCCGGCCGACGAGTCCCGGACTGGCTTGCGCTTTCGCCACCAAACTCGCGTCATCCAAGTCGACGGACGACACAACACCTTTCATCGCGCCTTTGGTACGGATGCGACGCACAAGGGCCCGGGTGTCGATGCCGGCAAGCCCAACGATGCCGTTTGCCGCAAGGTAGGCGTGGAGAGTGCCCCGCGAACGAAAATTACTGGCGATTCGACTTCCTTCGCGCACAATAAAACCCGCCAAATGCGGTTTGCGACTTTCCAGATCTTCGTCGTTTACCCCGTAGTTGCCCTGCTCGGGGTAAGTCATCGTGACGATCTGTCCGCGGTAGCTTGGGTCGGTCAGGATCTCTTGGTAGCCGGTCATCGAGGTATTGAAAACTACCTCGCCATCCACCTCGCCGATCGCGCCGTAAGCTTCGCCGACGTAAACCGTGCCGTCTTCCAAAGCCAGCTTGGCGGGACGAGCTCCGCAGTTCGCCGAATTCCCCTGCGACATAGTCACTCCTCTCCTGCCCCACTTGGGGATCGACTTAAGCACTGCCTGGGCTTTTCCCGATACTCTGAGTACGGCTGAGGGTAACCGGAACGGGACGGAAACGTCGCGTGACGGGCAGTCGATGGGGCGGGATTTCCGCGGCGGCACGCGGAACTCCGCCCTTTTTCGTAGACCGCCAAAAGTTCCCCGCGAGCCCGCCATTCGTCGCCATGGCCACCCAACGCCGGCTGAAAACCGCACCCGCGACGGCGAGTATACCGGCACGGGTTCACTGCGAGTAGGACCGGGAACGGGCCGAGTTTTGGGCCGAGTTTTGCGTGGCACCATCCTATTCGCTAAGTCGAGTTCAGATTCGAATGCACATCGCCGCCGGACGAAAACCGGATAGAAAACTGGACAGGAGTTGGAAAGGCACTCGACGACGAGTCGCCAAACACTCGAATCGCGTTATCGCCACCAAGCTCGCACTGTCAGGCCTCCGGCCTTCGTGTCCCGCGTCGAGCGAACGAGGCGACCAATCGAAAGACGACAGCCAAGCTTGCATCGCCCACGGAGTTCCCGCTGGCCCCGGGACGTTCGCCACTCTCCGGCGTCGCATGCCAAACCGCCCGAAGGAGCGATACGAAAAAGTAGCTAGACTGTCCTACGACGGGTACCGCCGCGCGTCGGCCGTTTGCCGGCCTCCATTTCTCGTCCGTTTTTCTCTCCCAATCGGCTCGCTAAGGTGCGACCGTCACGGCTTTCCCGGCCACCAAGGAACCGACGTCCTCACAGTCTTGCCAGATCATAAGCCTCTCCAAAATATAAGTTTGTGGATTGCGTTGAACGGTGGCTCCAGATCGATTGCACGTTACCAACCTGATATCTGGCAATTATGCCATTCGAGGAAGACAGTCTAAGATTGATTTTTTAGCGCGAGCAGGCCCGGTTGGGCCCGAAATTCGCGCGGATCGAGCAGTGCGAGAGCGGCTAGCGGGTGGCGTTTGCGATGTCACATCCAGGATAAAGGGGGGGATGGCCGGTCACAGTACGACTTGAGTTACCCCATCTTTACCTGGATTCACACGAGCCCCGTCTTTGGAAGGGGTGAGATGCGGCAATTGATCGCGTTCGACACCCAACAGCGCGCAGCAGCCCCCGCCGCTGTCCACGAACAGCTTTTTTGTGGGTCGTCGATGTCCTCAGCAGTCGCTCACAAGAACCGAATTCGACACGACCGAGCCGCCGAACTGCGAGCGAGCTAACCCGACTGCTTACCGTGCCTACCGATTCGGTGGACTCTCATCTGCCACATAGCGTCGACAATCGCGGCGCATCGAAGCAGCGACCTCCGCCATCCACCGGAAACGAGCAGCTACGGTCTCCACCGCATCAGACCACCGTGTCGCGTCCAATCCGTAACGCAACCAAGCAGGCGGTAGCTCCACGGGGATTTCCAATGCGGCCATCTTCAAGGCCGCGCTGCGGCTGACCGGAGCGACATTGGCCTCAAGCCAGTCCAGGTAGACGTCGAGCGGCAGCCGATTGAACAACGGCGAGTTCTTCGCAGCGTCCGATGCACCGGTCGAAGACGCCATGCCGACAGCCGCCACTTCATGCGACTCGTCGTCGGACTCACTGCCAAAATCTGTCACCCCCTCGCAATCGCCCCCCTCGCAATCCGCATCATCACAATCCACCCACTGGCCATCCGCATCGTCAAAATCTTCCGCCGGCAATTCTATCGCCGGGAAATCCGTGCCCGGAAAATCCGTCGCCGGCAATTCCGTCGCTGGCGAGGTCGTCGCTGGCGAACTGGCCTCGGGAGAGTCAGCCGTTGGCGAAGCTGCCGAACGCGGCGAATCAACGTCGTTCATTTCGCCCGCCAACCAATTGCCGTCACCGTTTCGTCGGGCATGCGCCGCTGTGAATCGTGAAGTCGCGAGATCTTTGGCAAGCCCAACGCGTACTGGCAGAGAATTGATCTGCAAACTTGTCATGAGCCGCTGTTCGCTGTCTGCCAATTCGACGGAACTGAAACGCTCGCCGAAGAAATGACCGCGGACGCCATCCTCCGCGTTGGCCGCCCGAGCGATCGGCTCTTTGAGCATGATCATCAGCCAACTGATGCTGCTCAACCGCCGTCGGAACTCGGCCAACATTTTCCGTTTGGAAAGCCACTCCTTGAGCTGCTTTTTCCCGATCTCGGGCTGCAGTTCAAGACACCGCCGCGACATCCGAAACCAGCGACGGATGACCTGCTCGTCGCTGAGCTTCGCCGCCTCGTCGGGACGATTGCGAAGCACCGCGTGAAACTCGTTGTCGATCACCCCGAAGTCGGTGACGTCGATAGCGAAGAGCTCGGCGATCGCCCGTAATCGTTGGGCAATCCATTCCTGGCGGTGGTCCAAATCCAGCCCGCCAGATGTGCGATCGCGGAAAGAACTCCGCCGAACACATCGACTCATACAGTGGTAAGTGCCGACTCGCGACTCGTCGATAAGCCGTCGGCGCGTAGTACGGGGCATGGCGAAGTCTCCTTCACCCGAGAAACATGCCCCACGCATGAAATCGCATTTTCGGTCGAAACCGAGGCGAAGACCAAACAGACACGGACTTGAACGCGAACGCCCCGAGCGGGGCTATCGATCCGATCAACCCCAGCGGTCGGCCTCTAACCTCGCCTCAATGATTCGAGACATCCCCCGATTCGACCAGAGCGCCGGCGGGGATTTCTTACATTTTTTTCCCGATCAGACCGGATCACTCGAGGCTCGTTCGCTCGCCGCATAGTGCCAAAAGGCCCCACCAAGCTATCGATGCGGGGTTCGTGTCACATTCTCGGCCCGAAGCAGGCTCTTCGGGCATTGAAAAATCCCACCCAATGAACCCGTGGGCAGCGCCGAGCCAGTGTTCCTTCGACTGGATGCCCCCGCACTTTCCAACGGCATGAATTCAGGGGCCTCTCGTCTCCCCCTAGGTCATTCATGCGCGGATAGGGTACCTTGACACCGAGCAATGGAGGTGGCGTGCAACGCGTTCGCAGGAACGAACGGCTGCCGCCATCCTGACGAAAATGTCTGCGACTCGATCCGTCGGAGCTCTGCCTATTATGCGTCTGGGACTTGCTTTCCGCGCCTTTTTTCGAACCTTGGGAAATGCTGACACGGCCCAACGCGTCGGGTTGCTGCTCGATGGAAAGCTGGCTGGCTTGCCAGGACCGGCCGATTCCACCGGGAAAACCACGGTGACCGGCGGCGGAGATGTTCCATCCGGACCAGCCGGACCAGCCGGCACCGGTTCGGCGAAGGGTGGGGCGGCGACAGGCACAGTCGGCGGCGGATTGGCGAGCCGCGGACCCAAACCGCCTGCGCCGCCGAGCCGCAGCGACGCCCTCACACTGCTGGCCGCCCTCCAGCGCGAAGCCCGCTTTGTCGACCTCGTCCACGAGTCGCTCGACGGCTACACGGACGCCCAGATCGGAGCCGCCGCCCGCGATGTGCTCCGTGATTGCCGGAAGACGCTCGACCGCATGTTCCATCTGGCACCGCTGCTCGACCAACCCGAAGCGTCGGCCGTCGACATCCCGGCCGGTTACGACCCCAATCGCTATCGTGTCGTCGGCGCTCCAAGCGAACCGCCTTGCCGTGGCCAATTGATCCATCCGGGCTGGCGCGCCACGCACTGCCAAGTTCCAACTTGGCAAGGCGCCGAAGCTTCGGCACTCGTCATCGCCCCGGCCGAAGTGGAAATCCGGTAAGGACTCTTCGATGATCGCGAAATATGTCATCGGCATCGATTTAGGCACCACCAACAGCGTGCTGGCGTACACCCCCTGCGACGGCGACCGTCCGAGCGTCGAGCTGCTCGGAGTACCGCAATTGGTCGCGGCCGGCACGGTGGAAACCCGCGCGACATTGCCCTCGTTCGCCTACTTGGCCGCTGCCCATGAACTCGGCGCCGGGACGCTCGATCTGCCATGGGCCGCAGGCCGCGAATACGCCGTCGGCGAACTCGCCCGGCGCCAAGCGGCCGACGCGCCAGAGCGAACGGTCGGAGCCGCGAAGTCGTGGCTGTGCCATAGTCGCGTCGACCGCCACCAGCCGATCCTGCCATGGGGCGCCTCGGAGAAGGTCGCGAAGATTTCGCCCGTCACCGCCTCTCGGCGTTACCTGGAACATCTCATTGCGGCCTGGGAGCACGCTCAGCCCGAGGCCCCGTTCCACGCACAGCATGTGGTGTTAACCGTGCCGGCGTCGTTCGACGCCGCCGCTCGCGAATTGACGCGTGAAGCGGCGCTCGCGGCTGGCTTTCCCGAAAACTTCGTGTTGTTGGAAGAGCCTCAAGCCGCGATCTACGCCTGGCTGGATCGGCTTGGCGACCGTTGGCGCCGAGTGCTGCGGGTCGGCGATTTGCTGCTCGTATGCGACGTCGGCGGCGGCACTACCGATTTGACGCTTGTCGGTGTCGCCGAGGAACAGGGCGATTTGGTGCTGCGACGCGTCGCGGTCGGCGACCACCTGCTGGTGGGCGGCGACAACATGGATCTGGCGCTCGCGCATTGGGTTGCCACTCAATTCGCCACCAAAGGCGTGAAGCTCGACCCCTGGCAATCGGTCGCGCTCTGGCATTCCTGCCGCACCGCCAAGGAAACGTTGCTCGCCCCGGCCGGCCCCGACGCCCATCCGATCGCCGTCCTCGGCCGCGGCAGCCGGCTGATTGGCGGCTCGATCAGCATCGATGTGCCGCGCCGGCAACTGGCGGATATGTTGCTCGAAGGTTTCTTCCCGCGCTGCGCCGCCAACGACAAGCCGGCTCGCCGCCGAGTTTCCGGTTTCCAGGAAATCGGCCTGCCGTTCGAGACGGACACTGCCGTGACTCGCCATGTCGCCGCATTCCTGCAGGCCCAAGGGTCCGGCGGCGTGCCCGCTCGTCCCTCGCATCTCCTATTCAATGGCGGCGTCTTTCGCGCCGATCCATTCCGGCAACGACTTCTCGAAACCGTCGCCGACTGGGCGGGCGGCTCGCCGCCCCCACAAGTGCTCGAAGGCGAACAGGATCTCGATTACGCGGTCGCGCGAGGCGCCGCCGCCTATGGCTGGACGAAACTCCGCGGCGGCATGAGGATCCGTGGCGGGACAGCGCGTTCCTATTACGTGGGCATTGAATCCGCCGGCTTGGCGATCCCCGGCGCCCCCAGGCCGCTCCGTGCTCTGTGCGTCGTCCCGTTTGGAATGGAAGAGGGAACCGAGGCCAATGTGCCGTCCGGCGACTTTGGGCTCGTTGTCGGTGAACCGGCCGTGTTTCGATTTTTCAGCTCCAGCATCCGCAAGGAAGACAAGCCTGGCACGCTCCTGCCCGCCATTCCCGAAGACGAACTCGCCGAAACCGACTCGCTGGAAGCCACTCTCCCGGCCGACCCCGGCCGCGACGAACACTATGTGCCTGTTCGATTCGAAGCGAAAGTCACCGAGCTCGGCATGTTTGAACTGTGGTGTGTCAGCACCCAGTCCGACCGCCGGTGGAAACTCGAGTTTAGTGTCCGCGCCAGCGATGACTGACCCTGGCCACACTGCCTTCGCCACTCGTGGATATGAGTTCCCTTGTTCCCTTGCTTTCTGGTTTCTTAGTTTCCTCGTTTCCTGATAAGCACATCGCCGAAACGCTTCGAGGAGATATCAAGGATATCTTACCGAATGGAATGACGATCGAGGATTCGGCTTTGTAACGCCGGATTAAGGTGGCCCGCGAGTCTTTGTCCAAATCACGGGGTTCTCAAATCGGCAAACGCGCCCAGTCGGCGTCCCAAACCGGACAATGGCGAACCACGGATAGCTCTTTGCACCTGTTGGGGATTATGTGTGGTTGGCCGGGCGCCATGCTTGCCCAGAAAACACTATGTCATAAAACTAAGAAGCAATCCTTTCAGGTCGTCTTTTGGTTCACGGTAATGCTCAATGGCGGCGCGCTCGTTTGGTTGCTATCGCCGTCCGGTGCGCGGGTTTTCAAGTGGTTGGCTGGCACCCTCTGAAAACATCTGAAAGCACCCGAAACGATCCCCAGCCGTGGCTTGACATGTCACGCCGAGTTACGCCGAGTAATGCCCCGTAATGCCATGGCAACCGCAACAGCGCACGCTTACGGCTTGCGGGCATGCCGCTCGAGATCCACCAGCCGGTGCGCGGTGAGATGCGGCGCATTCAACGACCGAGCCGGCGTCTGCTGGCCATACAGGCCGACTCGTCGCCGCTCGTAACGATGCAGATTCAATCCGGGGGCGGGTGTCACGTATTGCAACACCTTTCCGTTATCGTCCAGCAGCGCATACGGCGGAGCGACTCGCTTCGTTGAATGGACCGGCAGAAGCCAGCCTGTGCCGTCGAAACGAGGCTCGATCCGCGGGCTGGCCGCGTTGCCGCTCGCCGCGCCTCCCGTAGCGCCCGCGCTCGCCAAAATTCCTCCCAACCCCGCACTTCCCAGCCCGGCGCCTCCCAGACCCGCACTTCCCTGAACGGGGCCGCTCGCGCCAGCAGTCGGACCTCGATTCGTATTCGAGACCGAATTCGCAATCGAGTTCGTTACGCGGCCGGCGGTCGAACTCACAAAATCGAACCCAGCGGGCTGGTTGGGGCTGGTCGCGGCGCTGGCGGCGCGCGGGGCTGTCGGAGTTTCCGGCGGCAGCCCGCGTTCGGCGCGGATATGTCGCTGCTGCAATTGTTCGAATTCTTCGATCTTTTCCAGCATCAGCCGCGCCTTGCCGCGTTCCAACGCATTCGAACCGCTAGCGATCAAGGACTCGGCGCGAGCTCGCAGCGGCCCAAGATTCCAGAGGTTGGGCTCGCGTTGAGCGATGGCATTCAACTGCAAAGTCAAATCTTCCAGTTCGCTCATCACCGCCGGCCCAGCAACGGGAAGCGGCCCCAGACCGACTCCCACACCACTGCCAGTCGCCGTGCCGACTCCAGTAGCGCTGCCCCCGGCACCGCTGCCCCCGGCACCGCTGCCCCCGGCACCGCGATACCCGGCGTTGCTAAACCCCGGACCATCGCCACTCGAGTCGCCGGCCGCCATACCAACGCGATCATCAGCCGCCGTCCGAGGGCGACTGCGCGGCGACCAGTTCGATACCGGCGGTTCGCTTCGCGAAGTGCCGGTGCGCAGCGGATCGGCACGATACTGCGCGGGTTCAATCCGCGCGGTCCTCCCGCGACCGTCATTCACTGCTCGTTCGCCATTGGCCAACGGCGGGTTCAATTCGGGTCCGCGGACCGACTGTCCCTCTTCCACGGACGTGTCATGGCGATTCGCTGTGGCCTTGCGATGGAACGACGGGCCATCAACAGCTTCGTCTGCCACGCGGGCATTTGCATTGGCAACGCCATCGATCGCGTTTGCCGCATGACGGCTGATATCTCCCGCGTGTACCCAACGGAACTCGCCGGCTGGCGGTTCGACTTGGTACCACGTCTCCGTAGTGCCGCGTTTGTCGTCAACCAGTTGGCGATGACCGAGAATCGCGAGCCGCTCACCCCGGTCCAAGCGAACCTGCCAGCGATGATCGGAAACCGTTTCGACGTGGCTTCCGACCCACGCGACCGCATCGTCCGCAATCACGGTCGCAACCCGTTCGTCGGCCGAAATGTGCAACTTTCGAGCGGGAATCCAGCTAAAGCTTCGCGCAGGCGGGCGGATCGCGAGCCAACCTTGGGCATCGCGACGATAGACTTCCAGGGGCGTGCCCGCGGGCAGTAGGTCGGTGGCATAGAAAGCTTCGCCCGGACCGCTGGTCACGGGCGTTTCCTCCGCCACGGTGAAAACACGGTACGGGAAGATATCGCGTGCATGAACCGCTGATCTGCCCGACAGCCCGCCCCATCGATCCAGTTCGCCGAACGGCAACAACGCCGCCAACCCGAGCACGCTCATCCACAAGCTTCTAGAGAGTGGCATGCCGCGGGCTAGATCCTTCAGGCCGCCAGTAGACGCCGGCGCGGAGAAAGGCGAGACCGCAAGCGTGGATGGGCACGCGGGACATTCCAGTCGAAGCGTCGATTCCATGGCATGGCCACTCCGTGGCGGCGATTGTCGTGTCCTGCGGAACCGCAGTGGGCATGTCGATTCGCGCGACGACGCAGGTCAACGAAATCCGCGCAGCGCCGCGACTCGACCGCGAGCGTATACCGCGCGGCGGGAAAACGCGGCAAGATCGAAAGCGTTTCCATAGTGTCACCCTGGCAAGCTGGGGAACTTGACAGACAAGCGAAGCGTTTTTCCAGCGGGAGCAGCAGCGCAAGCGGTTGCTGGACAGATTTCCCCACTGCGTTAGGCACTCGGCTTCGACCGTCCAGCTCGCGTGACATTGTCGACGGCAAACTCGCATTAGGCCGGTTTGGCGGGATGACTGGTCGGAAAGGATCGAAGAGTGGCTGGATCGAAAAGTGGCTGGCACGTTTCCCGAAAAGTGGCTGGCACGTTTCCCGTCTTGTCCAACGGAGAGCGGCCGAGAAGCCGCATGGCAGAGAGTTCTCGGACGGATTAGCTCACGGAGCCACAGAGGCACGGAGAGGCACGAGAACGAAATTCGGACGTTGATCGTCTTCGAGCGACAAG
>CAIXSC010000054.1 GCA_903921945.1 uncultured Planctomycetaceae bacterium | reverse complement strand
GCCCGGCTATAACGCGCCCGGCTATAACGCGCCCGGCTATAACGCGCCCGGCTATAACGCGCCCGGCTATAACGCGCCCGGCTACGGTTCCCCATCGGCCGCCGCCAATCCTCCCGCCTACTCCCAGCCACAGTACTCGCAACCGCAATACTCGCCGCCGGCGTCCGGGCAACCGCAGTACTCGCAACCGCAGTACGGGCAGCCGGCGTATGGCGGAGCGACAACCGTGTATCAGGGGGCGGGTGGCGGAGTTCCGGGAGGCTACAACGCGCCGGGCATCAACAGTCCGGCGCCCGTGGTCAACGCGACTGGCACGCCGGCGACGAATCCGAACTGGACTTTGCCGGCGGCCGCACCGCCTCCTTACGGCGATTTGCCGGCGCCGCCGACCGCCGACATGCGGCCGCCTCCCAGCTTCGCGGACATTGTGGCGAATGTGCAGGAAACACAAACCGGCCGATTTCAATTCGGCGTCGGCATCAACTCGGATGCCGGCGTGACCGGCCAGATCACGATCGACGAACGCAACTTCGATTGGCAGCGAGTGCCGACCAGCTTTGACGATGTCTGGAATGGCAGCGCCTGGCGCGGCGCGGGCCAAGGGTTCCGGCTCGAAGCGATGCCGGGAAGTCAAGTGCAGCGCTACTTGGTGAGCTTCACCGAGCCATACCTGTTCGGTTATTCGCCAGTGAGCCTCAACCTCAGCGGCTTCTACTTCACGCGGCGTTACTTCGACTATGACGAGGAGCGATTAGGCGGCCGCGCGGCGCTCGGATACCGACTTAGCCCCGATCTGTCACTCAGCGGCGCGTTGCGGGCCGAAAGCGTGGACATTTCCCGGCCACGCGTGCTGGGCGTGCCGGAACTCGACCGCATCATCGGCCAAAGCGAACTGTACAGCGGCCGCGTGATCCTGACGCATGATACGCGCGACATCCCGTTCTTCCCGACGGAAGGACATTATCTGGAACTGTCGTACGAACAGGCGTTCGGCACGTTCGACTATCCGCGCGCGGAAATCGACTACCGGCGTTATTTCTTGATTCGCGAACGGCCAGACGGCTCGGGACGCCATACGCTGGCGTTTACGGGCAAGGTCGGCTTTTCCGGCACCGACACGCCGATGTACGAAAACTATTTCGCGGGTGGTTACTCGACGCTTCGCGGCTTTGATTTTCGCGGCGCATCGCCTATCAACATGGGCGTGACCGTGGGTGGCCAATTCCGATTGCTGGGTTCGGCCGAGTACTTCTTCCCTTTGACGGCCGACGACATGATCAAGGGCGTGGTGTTCTGCGACTTCGGCACCGTGGAGCAACGCACGGAGATCGACTGGGACAATTTCCGCGTGGCGCCCGGATTTGGCTTGCGGATCAACATCCCGGCGATGGGCCCGGCCCCGCTGGCACTCGACTTCGCCGTCCCGGTCGCCCGCGCCGACACCGACAATATCCAGAACTTCAGCTTCTTCTTCGGATTTGGACGCTAGCCGCGGTCGAGTTGGCGGGGACAGCCTGGCGGCGTCCGCGTCACGGCGGCGTAAGGGGTGTCAAGTCCAACGCCTGGGCGAGAAACGCGGCCTGGGCCGGCGACAACTGCTCCCAGACGGCCGGGTCGAAACGCGTGCCGCTGTCGATGCGTGCCGCCTCCGCCGATTCATCGACAAGCCACACACCGAACAGCGACGCGCCGCGGAAATCGGCGCCGCGGAGGTCGGCGCCGCGAAAATCGACTCCTTCCACATCGGCCGCTGAAAAGTCGGCGCCGGCGAGCCGCGCGTGGCGGAACGAGGCGCCGGACAAGTTCGCGTGGCGAAAATCGGCGCGGTCCAGTTGGCTGCGGGAAAAGTCGGCGGCTCGCAGCACGGCGTGGGCGGCTTTCAATCCGGCCAAATCGCGATTGGAACCGTCCAGTCCGAGCACATTCATTCCGGCCAAGTCGCGATCCCTAAGAATCCGCGCCGCCTCGGCCCGCGTCACGCCCGCCGCCACGAACCGCTCTTCGCGCCATGGGTCGGCACGGTTGTGGTAGCCCGCCTCCCGTTCCCAATAGCCCAACCGGTCTTCCGCCAACAGTTCGATCGTGTCGAGCCATTTCAGGCTCTTATAGAAATAGCGATCGGGCACGATCAATCGCAGCGGACCGCCGTGTGGCTCGGAAATCGGTTCGCCCTGCCAATTCCAGGCGACCAGCGGATCGAGCGGCTCGATGTCCGCCAACGGCAACGAGGTGCTATGGCGCCGCGGACTGCGGGACACAAACGACAGGAAGCGAGCATCGATCGTCGGACGCGCCTCGGAAAGCAGCGTCCGCAGCGGCACGCCTCGCCAGACGGTGCCCAGCATCGACCAGCGGGTCACGCAATGAATATCGATCGTCCGCTCGATCGCTGGCAATCGCGACAGTTCATCGAAGGTCCAGGTCATCGGCCGGTCGACGAGGCCAGTGATCCGCAGCGACGGCGCCGAACCGGCGCTTACGTCCGTTGTTGCCGGGTCGGAGCCGGCCGCAGCGGAAGCTGCCGGAACGCGTTCGCCGACGAGCGGCCATTTACCGGGCGCGGCCAATTGCTGGCCGGGCGGTAACGGCGGATGGGATCGGGGCTCTTTCATCGCGGATTCCACCTGCTTACTATGGTTCCATGCCACTCGCGCACCTAAGCTGCCCGCATTGTACGGGAATCCTCCAGGTCGATACGGCCATGTCCGGGCAACAAGTTGCCTGTCCGACGTGCCAGGGCGTCATTGTCGTGCCGGCCTTTCCGCCCGACGGCTCGTTCGGAGATCCGTCCGCCGGCAACATGGCTGGCTACGGAACATCGCCGCCACCGATGCCGCCGCCGCCTCCTCCGCCTCCACCTCCGCCGCCGCCCGGATTTGATGGCAGTCCGGGGTTTCAACCGCCGCCTGGAATGCCGTCCGCCAGCGATCCGGCACCGCTCGGATGCCCGCACTGCGGCGGTGTGTTCCAAGTGTTGCCGTCGATGGCGGGCCAACAAGTCTCCTGCCCGCACTGCCAGGGCGTCATCGTGGTGCCCGCATTCAGCGGTCCGCCACCCGGCATGGAATCATCCGGGATCGGCCCGCCAGGCATGGGCCCACCCGACATGGCGCCTCCAGGCATGGGACCGCCGGGTATGGGCCCGCCAGGCATGGGCCCACCGGGTATGGGCCCACCGGGTATGGGCCCACCGGGTATGGGACCGCCGGGTATGGGACCGCCGGGCATGGGACCGCCAGGTGTGGGCCCACCGGGTATGGCACCGGCGGGTATGGGACCGCCCGGAATGGGCCCCGCAGGTCCCTTTCCTCAGTCGACAAGCGAGTCGCCCGCAGGGCTGCCACCTGCTCCTGGTGCCACGCCCGCTAGCTCGCGACCGAAAGTGGTCGCGAAGCCGGCTGACGGGCCGATTACGCCGGCCGAACAACGAACCAAAACGGTCGGTCGCGGCCGGGAAAAGATGGAGCTGCGGCGGCTAACGCCTACCGAGCTGGCCTCGCGGCGACGCACTCGCAATTTGATCATGGGCACCGTTCTCATCCTGCTGCTCGGCGCCATCTTCGCCGTGCTGCTCAACATGGAGTAGCCGCGGGCCGCCGCGACAGTTATCCCAGTTCCCGGCCGATCGCATAGATTTGTTCGGCATCGAGCACCTGGTCATTCGACTGGAACAGCCGCTGGATCGCGGCGCGATGGATTTTCATCTTTGTGCCGCCCACGCCAAGCGCACCGTAGCCGATCACACCATCCCGCGCCGTCCCCTTGTCGTGCGACTCGACTCCCGCGATTCCCAAGGGCGGGACGGCGTTCAGGTCGATCGCGACCTGCAGCGCGGGGCAACGCGAACGCACACTTGCCGAGAGCAATTCCACGCCAGCGGCGCCCGCCGCGATAACCAATTCGCAGTGCGCGACGGCGTCGAGCGTTTCTTCGGCGGTCGTCGCCGCCAGCGGCGTGATCCGCGCCGCCACTTCCTCCGTCGACGGCGCAATCGACTCGGCGGCAGCCGCCGCCTTCTCCAGGGAACGCGAGATCAATCGAACCTGCGCGCCGGCTCGAGCCAACAACCGGACGGCGCGCTGACCCACGGGACCGGTGCCGGCCAGCACCGCCGCCTGGATCTGCGATAGATCCAAGTGCTTCGACGCCGCCAATACGGCCGCCGCCGCCGTGGTGTTGGCGCCGTTGGCGTCAAGCATCACGGAGACTCGCATCGGACCGAAGAAACAGCCAACCGCCTTCCGCAGCAGTTGCTCGCCCGCCGCCACATTCGAGCCGCCGATGAACAGCGCGGTCGAGGCCAAATCTGGACCGCCGCGAGTGAACATCGCGCCGTAGACCAAATCCCGAATCTTCTCGGGCGTCACACTGTGATATTGGAACAGATGATCGATGCCCGCATCGACCGCCACCACGGCGTCAAACACACTGGCGTGGGCGTCGGCATCCAACTGGATCAAGATCTTAGGTTTGGCCATCGCGTTCACGACTCGAAAGAGGAATGTGCGGGACGAAACAGTCGACAGTAGCGGCCGTGACAGCAGCGATTACGGAAGCGACAGCGGTTACAGCAGCGGCAACGGCAGCGATTACGGAAGCGGCGGCGGACTCGGTCGCTGCGGTCAGCAGGGCAGAGCAACCGAGTGACAGCTGCACATCGGGATAGCGGCACATTGAGACGGCAGCACATCGGGACGGCAGGCTTGAGGCG
>CAIXSC010000053.1 GCA_903921945.1 uncultured Planctomycetaceae bacterium | reverse complement strand
CTAGGATGCGGGGTGGAGGTGCGCGGGCTGGAATCGTCGCGTTTCCGGGACGGAGATCGTATGCCAAAAAGCGCCCTCCAAGCAACGTTTTTCAGCGGCTCCCCGCCAACTGGCTTGAATCCGCCCCGGGCGACGGACTCGAGCTAGGTCACTCGGAACTTCGATCGATCGGTCGGTCGCCCATCATCTCCAACCATCATCTCCAACCATCATCCCCAACCCTCGTTCCCAATAATCATCCCCAATCGTCGCACCCGCCTCGTCCCTGATCGCCCTGCCTTCGACCTTTCATCCAGCCACCAGTCACCAGTCACCAGCCACCAGCCACCAGTCTCCACCAACCAACCTCCAGTCTCCGGTCTCCAGTCTCCGGCCGGCCCGCCGTGCCGTCTGGTGAACGGTGTGGCACTGCCCGGGGAGTCCGGGCGAGTCTACAATCCAGCACCATTGCACGGGGGGATTCGCGGGGAGTATTCATGACGCGCCGTTTTATTCAGGAACTGACCGAGCACGAGCAGGTCGACGAGGTGTTCCATCTCGCCGACAAGCAGATGCGGACCAACCGCCAAGGCGGGATGTTCCTGCAACTGCGGCTTGCCGACCGCTCAGGCACACTGGTTGCCATGTTGTGGAACGCCACCGAGCGGATCGCGAATTCGTTCGATGCTGGCGACTACGTGCGAGCTTTGGGCACGACCCAGCTCTACAACGGCACGATGCAGATGATCGCCACTCGCATCGAAAAAGTGCCGCTCGACGATGTCGACGAGGGGGATTTTGTGCGAGTGGACGACGCTCAGATCCAGCGCTGTGCCACTCGGCTCGCCACGCTGCTCCGCAGCGTCCGCAATTTTCATTTGCGGAATCTGGCGGAAGTCTTCTTGGTGGACGAGGTTTTCATGGAGCGGTTCCTCGCCGCGCCCGCCGGCGTGAAAAACCATCATGCCTATCGCGGCGGGTTGGTCGAGCATGTGGTGAGTTTGATGGAAGTCGTCTCTGCCGTCGCGCCGCTCTATCCGCAGTTGGATGGCGACCTCCTGCTGCTCGGCGCGTTCCTCCATGATGTCGGCAAGATCGAAGAGCTGACCTACGAGCGGGATCTGGGCTATAGCGACGAGGGCCAATTGATCGGCCACATCGTGATGGGCGTGGAGATTCTCGGCCGCAAAATCCACGACGCCGAAAAGCTCTCCGGCGAGGATTTCCCGGAAGAATTGACGCTGCGGCTGAAACACATGATCGTGAGCCATCATGGCGAATACGAGTACGGCAGCCCCAAGGTGCCGATGACGCTCGAAGCGATCGTCCTCCATTGCCTCGACAACCTCGACGCGAAGCTTCACAACTTCCACCAATTGCTCCGCGAATCCCCCGGTTCCGACAGCCGTTGGACCTCGTATCACGCGGCCATCGGCCGCAAGCTTTACAAAGGCAATTTGTAGCCCGTGGCGTGCGGCGAAGCGTCGTTCCACCGCGGCGTCCATCCACCTCCCCAGGCTGATCCATCCGCGTCCCGAACCTCGCATCTTTCCAAGGTCCAACCGTGACGCTCGACGATCTCTCACGCCGCGTGCTGGACTACGTGCAACGCCCCGGCTACCAACCGGTAAAACCCCGCGTCATCGCCAGGAAACTCGGACTCGACGCCGAACAAACCGACGCCCTGCGCGTCACCATCAAACGGCTCGTCAAACGCGGCGCCCTCGCCTTCGGCGCCAAACACCTCGTGTACTCGCTGACGCGGCCTCCGCAACCGCTTCCCCCCGAGGGCTCGAGCCCAAGTCCCGCGCCGGACAAACGAAATCGGAAACGCGGGCCGACGCCTGCCCAAGCCGTGACCGCTGATCTGGCTAGCGATGACTTGTCCGAAGAATCCATTGGCGAAGAAGCCTTCGCGGAAGAAGCCTTCGCCGAGGAAGAACAAGAGGAACGGGCCAAGGATTCGCCTTTCCGGCGAAAGCGTCCCAACGTTCGGCAGGCTGACGATGCCGCTGACGCTATCGACGCCGCCGCTGCTGCTGCTACCGACGCGACTGGCGCCGACGCTGCTGCTGACGTCACGGACGCCGACGACGCGGATGCGGACGACGACGCGGATGCTGACGAGCTGGAATGGGGCGAGACGGAACGGGACGGGTCGCGGCTGGCTCGCGAGTTTGCGGCGGAGCGGGCGGAGCGGCGTGAAGCGCGTCGAGCGGCTCGGATCGCGGCGCGGCAACAGCCGCGCGCGGTGGTGACGGGCGTCTTTCGCCGAGCGTCGGGCGGGTTTGGGTTCGTGCGGCCCCAGGGAGCGCCGCCCAGGGATCGCGAGGGGGACATTTTCATTCCGCTCGAAGCGACCGGGGATGCGGCGAGCGGCGATGTGGTGACGGTGCGAGTGGATCGTCGACCGATCCGCCGTGGTGGGCGGATGCGGATCGCGGGGGAAATCGTCGAAGTGTTGGAGCGGCAGACGCGGCGATTTGTCGGCGTCTACGACGAGTCGCTCGACGGAGCGTTTGTCAGCATCGATGGCGGATTGTTCGCCGATCCGGTCGCGGTGGGCGATCCGGGAGCGCGGCAAGTCGCGTCCGGCGACAAAGTCGTGGTGGAGATGGTGCGTTTCCCCACGCATTTCGCGCCGGGCGAGGCGGTGCTGGTCGAGGTGCTCGGGCCGCGCGGCGAACCGGGTGTCGACACGCTGTCGATCATCCACGAATTCAATCTGCCCGACGCCTTTCCCGAGGACACGCTCGAGGAAGCGCGGCGGCAAGTGGACGCCTTTCGACCCGACGAGCTTGCCGGGCGGCAGGATGTGACGGGGGACACGGTGATCACCATCGATCCACCCGATGCGCGCGACTTCGATGACGCGATCTCGCTGGCGCGTGTGGAAAACGGCCATTGGCTGCTCGGGGTCCACATCGCCGACGTCGCCCATTTCGTGCCGCGCGATTCGGCGCTCGATCGCGACGCGCGGGATCGCGGCACCAGCGTCTATCTGCCGGACCGCGTGCTGCCGATGCTCCCCGAGCCGATTTCCAACCATCTGGCCAGCTTGCAGCCTGGGCAGACGCGTTTCTCCCGCACCGCCTGGATCGAATTCACCGCCGAGGGCGTGCCGGTCCATGCCGAAGTGCGGCGCTCGGCGATTCGCAGCCGCCGCCGCTTCACCTATGAAGAGGTCGACGAGTATCTCGCCGCGCCCGAGGAATGGCGGTCGCGGCTCGACCCGCCCGTCCACGCGTTGCTCGAACGCATGCACTCGCTAGCAATGGTTCTACGCGCCCGCCGGCTCGAGCACGGCGCCATCGAGCTGTCATTGCCCGAGGTGAAACTGGAATTGAGCCGTTCTGGACGGGTTGTCGGGGCGCGGTTGGAAAAAAACACGGCCAGCCATCAGATCATCGAAGAGTTCATGCTGGCCGCCAATCAAGCGGTCGCCACGTTGCTCCACGACCGCGGCTTGCCATGCCTTCGCCGCATCCACGAGTCTCCCGATCCGCGAAAACTGCAAGCGTTGACCCGCTTCTGCCGCGAGTTGGGCTTCGATTGCGACAGCTTGGAAAGCCGGTTCGAGATCAAACGGATCTTGGCGGCTGTCGAGGGCCAGCCAGCGGCCCGGGCGGTCAATTTCGCCGTCTTGAAAAGTTTCCCCAAGGCGCGTTACGGTCCCGACGAAGAGGGCCATTTCGCGCTGCACTTTCAACACTACGCCCACTTCACGTCCCCCATCCGCCGCTACCCCGACCTCGTGGTCCATCGACTGTTCGACCAACTGGAAGCCGGCCAAAGGCCCCGTGAATCGTTCGATTCGCTGCTGACCCTCGGCGAACATTGCTCGGAACGCGAGCAACGCGCGGAACGCGCGGAACGCGAGTTGATCAAGGTCAAGTTGCTGACGCACTTGTCTGAGCGGATCGGCGAGCGGATGTCGGCCGTGATCACCGGCGTCGAACCATTCGGACTGTTCGCTCAAGGCGTTGAACTGCCCGCCGAGGGACTCGTCGCGATCCATTCGCTTCGCGACGACATCTACGACTACGATGCCGATTCGCATAGCCTGACCGGCCGCCGAGTTGGCAACCGCTTCCAACTGGGCGACCCCATCCAAGTGGAAATCGCCCGCGTCGATGTCGATCGGCGGACTCTCGAGTTCCGTCTGGTCGAGCGATACGGTCGAGTGGGTCCGGGAGCGAACGCCGGCGGCGGCTTCGCGCGTCGGGAACGGCGGTCCAACGACCATGACAACCGCAGCGGTGGAAAACGCGGGACGGATGGCACGCGTCGAAAACCTGGCGGTGGTGAACGCGGAGGCGGCCGGCGTCGCGGCCGTGGCCGATGAGCGGGCGCTCGGAGCGATGGCCAGCCACGGAATCACGAGCGGGCGAGGCAGCGGGAAGAGGAATGGATCGATGACTCGTGAGACGCGTTACTCGGCGGACGAACCTTCTGGCAACGATTCAGAAGCCCCGTTTTCACCAACCGATATCGAGTTCGCGACGCGGCCCGAATTCGCAGCGCGGCCCGAATTCGCAGCGCGGCCAACAGGGGCGCGGTGGCGCCTGATGGGGCTGGCGGTGTTGTTTGCGGCGGCGGCAACGGGAGTGGTCGCCGCAATTCAATGGAAATGGCTGCGGCCGCGGAACGTGGCTCAACCGTCCGCGACAGGCACTCAATCCACAGGCACTCAATCCACAGGCACTCAATCCACAGGCACCCAATCCGCAGCCACCCAATCCACAGGCGCTCCAACCGCTGGTGCGTCACCGAACCACAGCCAATCGACTAGCTCTCAAGCCGCTGGCACGCTCGCCACGGGCACGACACCGGCTGGCACATCAACCAATCGCCAGAACGTGTCCAACTCGCTGGCGACAGGCGCGAATG
>CAIXSC010000052.1 GCA_903921945.1 uncultured Planctomycetaceae bacterium | reverse complement strand
CGGATGACGCGGATGACGCGGATGAACCACGGATGGCGCGGATAAAACACGGATGGAACCTACGTTGAGACTAAGCCGTTCTCCTTTTCACGCCGATCGGCGTGATCCGTGATCCTAGACGCGGTAACCGATTTCGGCGAGCAGCGTGGAGACTCGCCGCTGGTGGTCGCCCTGGATTTCCAGCAGATCTTCCTTGACGGTCCCGCCCGCTCCGCAGGCCGTTTTCAATCGGGTCAGCAAGTCGACGAGGTCGTTGTCGGCGGCCGTCAGTCCGCGGACGACGGTCACCAGTTTGCCCTTCGCGCGTTTTTCGACCGCGACACGTGCGCGCTGTTGGTCCGGGGGTTTTCGAGTTGGCGCGGGGGGCGGCAACGGCGGGCAATGGCAAGCGGTTTCCAATTCGCCGCAGCGTTCACAGCGCGGCGGTCGATCCCAGGGCGTGCCCTCGAACAGTCGCATGACGGCGGGTTCCGCAAAGGACAGCGAAAACAAAAGACCGCGAACACGGTACATTTTCCTTCCGAGGCGTAACTTACCACAAGCGGGACCTCCCCATGCTCGTCCTTTTGTTCGACATCGATGGAACCTTAATCAGCACGGGCGGGGCGGGACTCAACGCCCTCCGCGCCACGATGCGGGAAGAGTTCGGTATCGCGGAACCGAACGACGTGCCGGTTAGCGGCCGGACCGATCGCGGCATCGCCCGCGATCTGTTTCGCGCCCACGAACTCGCCGAGACCGAAGCCCATTGGCAACGGTTTCTCGACTCCTATCTGCGGCATCTCGCGGACCAACTGCCGCGGACGCGCGGCCGCGTGCTGCCCGGAGTCGCTTCGCTACTGGACGCGCTCCGCGGCCTGGAACGCGTGCGACTCGGATTGCTCACCGGCAACGTCCAAGCCGGCGCGCGTTTGAAACTGCGGCACTATGGACTCGACAGCTACTTCGCGTTCGGCGGCTTTGGCGATCGCCATGCCGACCGCGATGGAGTGGCCGCGGAAGCGCTCGATGCCAGCCGCGAACATTTGCCCGCGGAAACCCAGCCCGATCGCGTGTGGGTGATCGGCGACACGCCGATGGACATCACCTGCGCGCGGTCGATTTCGGCCCGCTGTGTCGCCGTCGCCACCGGCAGTTTTCCCCGCGAGGCGCTCGAAGCGTACAGCCCCGACTTGGCGGTCGACAACCTCGATCGGCTCGACCATCTGCTGGAAGTGCTGGTCGGCTGATGGCTGCCAAGGTTTCGGCATCGATCTATGTCGAGCCGTTTCAGGCCGCGCGATTCCTGGCTCGCTGGACGGCGCTGTGCGTTCCGCTGGGGATCGCCATCGGTTCGGCGGTCGCTTTGTTCCTCGCATCGCTCGACGCTGTCACACAACTGCGCTGGCGCGAGCCGTGGTTGCTCTACCTATTGCCGATCGCCGGCATCCTCACGGCGGCCGCCTATCGCGTTTTCGGCCAAGCCGCCGAAGCGGGAAACAACCTGATCCTTGATCGCATTCATCGACCGGGTGGCGGAGGCGTTCCGTTGCGGATGGCGCCGTTGGTGCTTGCGGGAACGCTCCTGACGCATCTCTGCGGCGGTTCGGCAGGCCGTGAAGGCACAGCCGTCCAAATGGGCGGAGGAATCGCGGGCGGACTGGCCAACTGGCTGCGGCTCGACCCGCGCGACACTCGCTTGCTGCTGATGGCCGGCGTGGCTGCTGGCTTTGGCGCCGTGTTTGGCACGCCGCTCGCCGGCGCCCTGTTCGCGGTCGAGGTGCTCGCGATCGGGCGGCTGAGCCATGAACCGCTGGTCCCCTGCCTGTTGGCGGCGCTCGTGGGCGACGCCACGACGACCGCATGGGGCATTGAGCACACGCATTATCACGTGGCGAGTTTCCTGCCGACCGTGACCGCGACCGTGACCGCGGCTCGCGGAAGCGGAATCGCGGCGATCGCGTTCGACGGCTGGTTGCTTGCCAAGATCGCGCTGGCATCGGCGGCGTTCGCCGGCGCAAGCGTGCTGTTCTCGGAATTGACGCATGCGGTCCAACGGCTATCCCAACGCTGGATCCGTTGGCCGCTCGCGCGTCCCGTTGTCGGTGGCATGATCGTGATTCTGTACGCGGCCGTGCTCGGAAGGAGCGACTATCTAGGGCTGGGGGTTGTCGCTGACCCGGCGGCTCCGGGATCGGTTTCGATTGTGTCGAGCTTTCAGCCGGCGGGGGCGGAGCCGCTTAGTTGGCTTCACAAGACGGTCTTCACCGCGTTGACCGTCGGCCATGGTTTCAAAGGCGGCGAAGTGACCCCGCTCTTTTTCGTAGGCGCTTCGTTGGGGCATGTCGCCGCGCGGTTGCTCGACGCGCCTGTCGGCTTGTTCGCGGCGTTGGGGTTTGTCGCGGTCTTCGGCGGCGCTACGAAAACACCGCTCGCCAGCACGATCATGGCGCTGGAACTGTTCGCGCCGGGCAATCCCGAGTTGATGCGGTCGGGGTTCGTGGTTTACACAGCCACGGCGTGCTTATTGACCTACCTCATGAGCGGCCAAACGAGCATTTACCTGTCGCAGCAAAGCCGCCGCGACCTGGCTGAACTCGCGAGCACCGACCACTCGCCCACGCTGCGCGAATTGCGGTCGCACCCAACAGCGGAAGACTCGCTTTCGGCGAAGTGAGTCAGTCCACGTGCGTTCGACGGGTGTGCGGTCGACGCGGCAGATGGTCGACGCGGCAGATGGTCGAAGCGGCGTGCGTTTGACCCGGCGTGCGGTCGACCCGGCGTGCGGTCGACGCGGTGGGCGTTAGACGCGGTGAGCGGTCGGCTGCCACGTCGGAGTTGAACCATCGGCTCAACCCGAGCGTGGGAGCACAGCGTTCCATGCGATACTAACCGCCGAACAAATCGGCGAGCGCGGCGTCGGCGGCGTCTTCGTCTTCGCTGGAACCACTGGCGGTTCCGGCGAGGTCGCTGGACAGATCGCTCGCCAATTCATCGGCAATCGCCGACCAAGCATCGCCTGCGGGATCGGCGAGCGAATGGGTGGCAGCGGCCAATCGGCGAGCGGCGGTGGACGCCGAGTTCGCACGATTGGAAGCACTGGCCGTCGGAACGACAAGCGTGCTTCCAGCGTCGAATTCCGCTTCCGAGGCCAGCGACGTCAATCCCGAGCGGATCACCAACGAGGCGACAGTCGAGTCAGTCGAGTCAGTCGAGTTGGCCGAATCGGTCGAGCCGACCACCAAGCCGAGCGTCGGCTGGCCGGCGGACGCGGACGTGGCGGCCGTCGATTCGACGGAGCGATAATCCGCTTCGCCTTCCCCGGAACCGGTATTCAAGCGATTGACGACAAGCAGGGCGTCGAGCGCCGTGACGACATTGTTGCCGTCGACATCCCAGAACAACGGCGGCGGCGTGGAGCCTGCAGGAGGCAGGATTCCGCCGGGCACCGAGTTCAGGTAGTTGATGACGAACAACGCGTCGATCGGCGTCACAAACGTGTCGTTGTTGACGTCGAGCCGATTCGTGGTGTTCTGGTAGGCCGGCAGCGGCGGTCCCACCGTGACCGTGACGGTGGCGGCGTTGGAAATCGCGCCGTTGTTGTCACGCACCGTGTACTGGAAGGTGGTCACGCCTTGGAAGGTGCCGCTCGATGTGAAGGTCACTCGGCCATCCGCACCCGCGACGGCGGTTCCATTGGCGGGACTGGACACGATATTGACCGTGGTCGGATCCAGGGTTCCGTCCGAATCGGTGTCGTTAGCCAGCACGTTCAGGATGATGGCGCGGCCGGCCGAGGTGGTCGCTGTATCGGCAACGGCCACTGGCGGTTCATTGACGTTGTTGACCGTGATCGTGACCGTGGCGTTGTTGGAGTTCAACTGTCCGTCATTGACTCGGTACGTGAACGTCACCGTGCCGAAGTAATTGGCCGGCGGCGTGTAGGTGAACGAGCCATCGACACCCAAGGCCAAGGTTCCTCCGTTGGTCGAACCGGTTGCGGTCGGACCGCTGATGCGGGACGCCGTCAACTGGCTACCTTCCGGATCCGTGTCGTTGGCGCGGACGCCATTGAAGGCGGCCCGCGTGAGCACGGTGTCCTCGTCCATCGTATAGCTGTCGTTGACGGCCGTGGGCGCGTCATTGACCGGCGTCACAGTGACGGTCACGGTGCCGCGCGAACTCTTCGGCTCGGAGATGCCGTTGGTTGTGCCGTTGTCGGTGAGGATGTAGGTGAAGGTGTCGGCGACGGGCACGGTGCTGGCGTAGGGGAAGTTCAAAGGCGGCGTGTAGATCACGTTGGTGCCTTGAATGACGACCGTGCCTCCGTTGGCGCTTTGCGGATCGACGCCGCTGAAGGCGAGTGTCTGGCCGGCTTCATTCGCGGGCCCCGGCAAGTCGTTCACGATCAGCGTGGCAATACCGAGCGTCAACGCGTTGTCCTCGAGGATGGCGCGGGGCAGAGGCGCGGTCCGCGGCGGATCGTTAACGGACGTGACGCTGATCGAGATCGTGTCGCTGTCCGCCAGTGGGCCGCCCGTTCCGGTATTGCCCAGGTCATTGGCGGTGATGGCCAACGTAGCGGCCCCGAAGAAGTCGGTGGCCGACACGAAAGTCAGGCCGTTCAGCGCTGTGTTCACCGCCGCAAGCGTGCCGGTGAACGACATCGTGCTGTCGTCGACGCCATCGCCCGCACCACCGGCGAAACTCAGGCCAGCGGTTGTCGACAGAGTCAACAAACCATTGACGGCGGACAGTTGCACTCGAATCGTTCCACCGCCCGCGTCGATGTCCGTGACCGCGAGCACGTTGCCGAACACGCTGTTGAACGACAGCGGCAAATCTTCGGGAATCGATTGCGGTCCAGGGACGGTGTTCACCGGCGCGTCGTTGATTGCCTGGACCGTGATGGTCAGCGAACCGGAACCGGTGAGGCTTGGCCCGCCGCCCGTGTTGCCTTCATCATTCGCGGAGACCGTGACGACCGCGTTTCCGGCGAAGTTCGCGGTCGGCGTGAACGCCAAGCTGGCCAGCGCTGTGTTGATCGCGGCGAGCGTGCCGCGGACATCGATCGTCGCGGTGCCTTGACCCGTGGGCGGCGCTGCGAGCCCCGCGATATTGTTGAGCGTGGCGACGCCGTTCGTCACGGCGATCGTCGCGAGAATCTCACTGGTTCCCGCATCGTCGACGATCGCGATCGCATTGGTCGACGTGAACTGGAAGAGCGTATCCTCGTTCGCCAACTGCGTGGCGGGCACGGTCACAGTGGGCGCGTCGTTGATCGGGGCGATCGCGATGGTCAGGGCGTCGGTGTCGGTCAACATGCCGCCCGCTCCGGCCAAACCGCGATCGTCCGAAGTCATCGAGATCACCGCGCTGCCCGACAGATTCGGGGTGGGCACGAAACTTAGCGTGTTCAACGCCGTGTTGACGTTGGCAAGCGTGCCTTCGAAGACCATCGTCGAGTTCGCGGTGCCGGTGCCGAGCACAAACGTCAGGGCGCCCAGGGTTGATGGCGCGAGGCTAAGCGTTCCGAGGGTCGCGGCGAGGGTTACTCGGATTGTGCCCGTGCCAGCGTCCGCATCGCTGACGGCCCAATCGCCGGCGGCGAAATTCACGGTGGTGTCTTCATTGATGCCCGCCGGACCGGCAGGCACGGTATTCACCGGCGCGTCATTGACCGCCGCAACGGACAACGAAACCGTGGAGGCCACGATGTTGGGTACCACGATGAACGGCGAATTGCCCAGGTCATTGGTCGCGACCGTAAGCACGCCGCCGCCGTTGTAATCAAGCGGAGGCGTGAAACTCAACCCGTTCAAAGCCGTGTTGATATCGCCAACCTGTCCTTCGACTCGAATCGCGGATGTGGAAAGAACGGTCACCGTCAGCCCGACGGGAACATTCGCACCGAGTGCCAATGTACCCAGCCCGGATGATGGAATCGCCGTGTTCACCACGGACAAGTCGACTCGAATGTTCGAATTTGTCGTGACGGCGTCGTCCGACACAGTGATCCGATTGCCGTTCCCAGAGTTGAAGACCAGCGTTGTGTCTTCGTTGAAAGTCTGCTGGCCGGGAACCGTGTTGACGGGCGGATCGTTGACCGCGGTGACGTTGATCGTCACGGTATCCGTGTCAATCTGAATGCCACCGGCCCCGGTCAATCCCTGGTCGCTGGTGGTGATGGTCAACGTCGCGTTGCCGCTGAAGAAGTCATTGGGGCGGAACGTGACACTGGCCAACGCCGTGTTGATCGCCGCGATGGTTCCGGAGAAAGTCATCACCGGATCCGCGGTGCCGTCGCCCACGGTGAAGGTGAGTCCCGAACGGCTGCCCAAGGTCGCGGCGCCGTTGCCGCCCGCGAGTGTCACACGCACAACGCCGCTACCGGCGTCGACATCGGAAATCGACAGGCGACTGCTACCGGCCGCCGACAGCGTCACCGCGTCTTCATCCGTCGTCGTGACGGTGCCGAATGTCGGTGAACTGTTGTAGAGATTGACTGGCGGATCGTTGACTGGCGTCACATTAATGGTGACGGTGTCGGTGTCGATTTGCGGGGCGACACCGCCGGCATTGCCGAGATCGTTCGAGCGAATGACCATCACGGCTTGGCCGCTGAAATCCTGGTTGCCGCGGAACGAGAGCGTCTGTAGCGCGGCGTTGATCGAGTTCAGCGGTCCCATGAGCGACACGACACCAGTCCCGTTGCCAGTGACCGTCGTGATGCCAGTGGTGCTGCCCAGCGTCAAAGTTCCATTGGTCACCGTCAACATGATATCGACGGGCAACGCGCCCGCATCGTCGTTCACTCGGACCGGGTTGCCGCCGGCGGAAGTGAACGTCAACAGGACGTCTTCCGCGACCGATTGCAGGCCGGGCACGATGTTCGACGGCGCGTCGTTCAGCGGCCGGACCTCGATGTTGATAAAGTCCTCGTCGCTCTTCGGGCCATCGGCCCCGACGAATCCGCGGTCGTTCGTGTTGATCGTCAACTGCGCCAAGCCGTCGAAGTTGGCGGTGGGCCGGAAGATCAGACCGTTCAAGCGATCGTTGATCGTGCTGATCGCGCCTTCGAAGGTCACCGTCGGATCGGCGCTGCCATCCTGGCCCGGGATCGGGAACGTCAGTCCAGCGACACTGGGCAACGTGACCACGCCGTTGGTGGCGGTCAATGTGACCCGCACCGACTGCGTTGTCCCGTCCGCCGGGTCGTTGATCGTGATGCGATTGTTCGTCGCCGCCGAGAACGTCAAGTTCGAGTCTTCGTTCATGGTGAACGGACCCGGATTGCTGTTCACGAAGGCGATGAAGTCGGTATTGCCTTGAAGGTAGTTCACGGGCGCGTCATTCACCGCCGCGATGGCGATCTGAACCACGCCGCTCGCAAAGAGTGGACCGCCACCGCCGGCAAACGGCGTGAACGTTGTGATGCCGCCGCCGGTCAGGCCGTTGACCACGACCGCCGCGCCCGTCTGGACCGTGGTGAGGCCGGGAATCGCGGCCGCGTCGATGGCGGCCTTCACTTGCCGGGCGATCTCATCCGAGGAATCCGAGGCCCAGAACGGCACCGCGATTCGCCCTGGCGCGACGCCCGTGGCGCTACCCACGTCCAACCACACAGGGACGCCATTGAAATCGGCGCCCGCCGTCGCGATGCGGGCGGCGGGAACAGCGGGCGGCGCGACCTTCGGCGGCGGGAAGTTGAGCCGGCCACCATCCGAACTGGCCATAAAGCTGGTCGCCTGAACCACTCGCTGAGCGACCGCGGCGCCAATTTGAGCCGCTGTGAAACTTTCTTCGACGTCGATCGTGAAGACGCGCGGCGCTAGCCTTGAGTTCAAGTTCGTCAGCGGCGAT
>CAIXSC010000051.1 GCA_903921945.1 uncultured Planctomycetaceae bacterium | reverse complement strand
GCGATCCAGCGAGCCAATTCCAGCCGTCCACTGCTCAACTGATGCGGGTCGATGACGGGCGGGGTATTGCTCACGGGAGAGGCGGTGGTCGAAGCCACAATCCCCAGTGGGCCGCGCGGAACGACCTTTCCCAGCGTGAAGCGATTCCCCCTTAAGTGGACGCGCAGATTGCGGGGCTGAGCCTCTTTCGGCGCCATCACCATCAGCGGCGCGACGCCGGCTCCCTGTGGAACCGGAAACTCCCACCACATCGTGGCGTTGCGTACTTCATTCTGGAATGGCTCGGTGCTGCGGAAGATCCCGGCCAGCGCGTAATAGTCGGTTGTTCGGACCGCATCGAATTTGTGGTCGTGGCAACGCGCGCACGCGAGCGTCAGGCCAAGCATCGCCCGACCGGTCACGTCAATTTGATCGTCAACGATGTCCAGTCGCGACTGCTCTTTATCAGTCTCGGCGAGCGCCTTCGGGCCGATCATCAGATAGCCGGTGGCGATCGTGCGGCGGGTATTGACCGCTGTAGATTCAGTCACGGGCAGAAGATCGCCCGCCAGTTGTTCAATTAGGAACTGGTCGTACGGAAGGTCATTATTGAAGACGTCGATCACATAGTTGCGATATCTCCACGCATAGCCCATGACGGCGTTCGCGTCGTTGGCAGTCGACTCGGCATAACGCACCAGGTCCAGCCAGTGGCGTCCCCAACGCTCGCCATAATGAGGCGATTTAAGCAGTCGATCGATGACCAGCTCGTGGGCCTGCGGCGAAGTATCGGCCAGAAAGGCGTCGACCTCGTCGGGGGTCGGCGGCAATCCAGTCAAGTCGAATGTCACTCGCCGCAGAAACGTTCTCTTGTCAATTTCCGACGGCGGCATGATCGAGTGCGACTCGAACGCCGCCAATGCGAAGCGGTCTATCGGAGTGCGAACCCAGGCTTCATTATTGACCGAGGGTGGCTGGACTTGACGAACCGGTTGATAGGCCCAGTGCCTCTTCTCCGCGTCGGTGTAGATCGGCTTCGCCGCGACGGTCCGTTCCTCGTCGACCCACAATCCGAATTTCTCCCCTAAATACGCTTCGACACCGGCTCGATCCGCATCCGAGAGCGCGATGTTGTAGAGCAGCACTTCTCCAATGTCGCCCTGGACCGCGCCACACCACGCCAGCGCCTTCCCCAAAAAGACTCCAATATCCGCACGATGCTGGATGTCGGGCACACCGTCGCGACCTGTAACAGGTCGGTCTTTCAACGGTCCGGCCAACTTCCCGTTGATATAGAACCGGGTGGTGTCTTTAATCGGCCCCGGCTGCTTGACGAATGTAAGAATGACCGGCTTTCCGAAGAGGGGCAGAAACGATGCGGGCGCCAAAACGGCGTCGTGCCCCCAACCACCGGCGAAATCGAGCGAGTACTTTTGGGTCTGGTCAATTTCGATCAATGCCGCCAGCGGCTTCCCCGGGTCTCCAGCATGGGCCGGATTCCCGACGCCGAAGACGCAAGCGTGCGACGGCTGACCGTCGAACTTCGTAAGGTTCATCACGAGAGAGATGGTCAGAGCGGCATCGCCGCGAATGTCGACTCGATTTCCCGGTGACGATGCCAACCCGGTCCATGGCGAAAATCGGACCGCCGGACGACCGACCAGAGAACTGCGCAGGGTGAAATTACCGGGCCCACCTACGCCCCCTTCGCGCACCCCTTTCGTTACCGCAAGGTCGCGACCGTGACCGCTCTGATCCGGCCAGACGGTAACGCTCTCACCATCGGCCAACCGCAATGCGTCGGCGCGAAGCCACAGTTGCAACGCCGCCGCAAGGCTACCGCTGTTGGGTGGACGAGGTGCCGCAATGCCATCGGACTCGACACTGCCACTTGGGGCAGCCTCCGACGCGCCTGGCCAGACGGCGCCATCGCGAATCCACCGAGACAATGCCTCGATTTGGACTGCGCTCAGCTTCCCATCGGGCGGCATTTCCAGACCGTTCTCATGACGGACCGCTTGCAGTAGCAAGCTCTGCTCGGGCTTCCCCACGACGATCGCTGGGCCCGTGTCGCCACCTTTCATGGCTGCCGTGCGTGAATCGAGCCGAAGCCCTCCTTGGGCTTCCGGCCCGGCATGGCATTTATGGCAACGCTCGATGAGCACCGGGCGGACTCGCCGCTCGAATTCCTCCTCCTTCTCGGAGGCATGCAGCGCCGTCGCCAACTGAACCGCGGTCGCCAAAAGCCACAAGAACGCCGTCGGACGAAGAGTAGCCGTCATGATCCTTGCTCGTCGAAGATCCGAGGGTGACGGTTCACTTTCCACTCATTAACCCTCAACCCATTCCCGCCACGCGTGAACGAGGCCCGGTGTTTTCGATCCATTCGTGAAACACGCACATCTGAGATCGCGCGACCGTAGGACGCCTCGACGCCTTGGTAGGCCTCTCACCACACATCACCGTACCACGTTCAACCAGCCTTGAAATCACATTTTCCCCGCGATTTTGTGCGAGATCCTAACATCCTTCCAGATTGGTTTTGCGAGGCATGCTGCACCGGCAGTGCGAATTTCGCGGGCTGTGAGTTAGTGAAAAAAGAGATGGCATTCCGCCACGGGGATCGGGGCATCGGGCCACGAAGGTTGATCGCGATCGCGTTACCCAGTTGCACGCACCCGTCCACCCACAGACTTGCTCTGGTTCGGTCCGAACGTTGGACATGTGCGAAAAGATAGCGCCTGGTTCGCCCATGACCGCAATGCCGGCTTGCCAATTGAAGTTGACACGACGCGAACCAACGCACATGGCATAAGCCCGGTGAAAACGCTCGCCTCGATTAGGGCTAAGTACGCTCGATGCCCCACGAGACGAGCACATCATCCGGTTCGTAACCGCCGGTGGCCCGCTCGTGCGCCCAGGCTAACAGTTCACGGGCGGCGTCGGTGCAGAGTCGGTGCGGGCGGGGAGTGATACCGACCCGACCAAGGTCCAGCCGATCCGCGTCCCAGCAGGCGAGTAGAGTCGGATCGCCGGTGGTATACCCGTCCGTGTGTAACCGGCATGCCTCGAACAGGAGTTCGAATCGAGCATCGTCCAGATGGACCAAACTCCCCCGGAGCGATCGGGCGAACTCCCCGCCCCGTTCGCCATGGCCGTCGTCGCGGCACTCGTTGACCCGCCTTGAATCATGGAACAGCGCGAACAGTGCGACTACCTCTCGGTCAGCCCCAATGGCCTCCGCGACCCGCAGTCCGTTCTCCAGCACACGCGCCCAGTGGACGACGCCGTGGTCGCCGCGCACTGGCAGAGTGTACCCACACAGGATCTCCGACATGATCGCCGCCATATTATGCATGTGACCAGACCTCCCCAGCGAACTATTTAAGCCGATTCGCAAGCAACAATCATATTTCATCTCTCAACTTTGGGGGAATGCCCCGCCATCGACTCACTCTTCATCCGAACGGCCGCGGTGAGGGGACCACGAAGAAAATGTTGGGTAACCGTTCATGGGGAGGGAAGAAGCGAAGGGGCCAGTTGGCCTTCGAAAGGTGCCGTGACCGCATTGACGAGGTAGAGGACGTCGAATTGCGCCTCGGACATGCACGCCGACGGCAACCATCCAGGCATGGAGAAAGGTCTGCAATTCTCCGGCATGGTGTTCGATCACGCGGTCTCGGTGTGGCTCGACAACCTGCGTGAACGCGGGACGCCGTCCCAATCGCCACCGCCGCCGAACCGATTGCGCGGCGATTCACCTGGAATTTATCGTGAGCCCGTCCTTCGAGCGAGAATGAATACGCTACGATGCGGTCGTAGGCGGACACCATGGGACAATCAAGTCATGCTCATTCGCGTCGGGTTCGCAGTCGGGTTTTTGTTCGAAAAACCAACACCCATCGTCGCGTTGGGACACATTCATTCTTCGCGAGCGGCCTGCATTCGGCAGCCCGAGCGACTCGTGTCGGAACCGCCAGCGCCAATGTCCGAGTATCGTGACGGATACGGCAATCGATGCACTCGACTGGTCGCCCCTGCCGGACGGCTCGTGTTGCGGAACGACGCCATCGTCGAGGACTCGGGACTTCCGGAGGTCAATGTCTGGAACGCTCGCCAACACGCCGTGGAAGAGCTGCCGGATGACGTGCTGCTTTTTCTGCTAGCGAGTCGCTACTGCGAGGTGGACAGCGAATTGAAGGAGTTCGCCTGGGGCCAGTTCGGCAGTTTGCCGGCTGGCTGGCCGCTCGTGCAAGCCATTTGCGATTTCGTACACGCGCACATTCGCTTCGATTATCAACAGGCTCGCGCCAATCGGACGGCGTTCGACGCCTTTCGTGAACGTGCCGGGGTGTGCCGCGATTACGCTCACTTGGCGATCACGTTATGCCGGTGCCTGAACGTGCCGGCTCGCTACTGTACTGGTT
>CAIXSC010000050.1 GCA_903921945.1 uncultured Planctomycetaceae bacterium | reverse complement strand
CTGAAGGAACTGGCCGAGTTGCAGGCCAAGTATGCGATGCGAATGCCAACCATCGCCGATCGACTGGGGGAACGCTTCCTGCGGCCGCTCTCGATCGACCGTGTTCGCGCCCTCGTCGAACCAGCGGTGGCGGAAGCGGAAAAACGCGAATCGGGCGAGGCGGCAGTCGACTTCCACCCCGTGTTCGACCGCCTCGAGCAGCAAGCTGAAAAGCTCACACGCACGCCGTCTGGTGTCGGACTTGACGTGCCGCCCTGGCTAATCGCGTTGGATGAGGAGGTCCAGCGAGTTCGCGATCCGCTATCCCGCAACGAGCACCGCGCCGCGCTCCAGTCGCTGTTTCCTCCGCGCGAGATCGACCGCCGGACGCTCCGTACCCAACTGCGACGATTCAAACCGAAGGACATCTGAGCGCACCGAGCCAACCCTCGGTTTGGTCCATCCGGGATTCGTAACGGGCAACGTGCCCGGACAACGTGCCAGCCGCTTCTCGATCACTTCTCGATCCCCTCCGACCAGTCATCCCGCCAAACCGGTCCGATGCGAGTTCGCCATCGACAGTCCTCTCGCTCCGACGGGGCATTTACATAATAGCCCAGAGCAGAGCGACAAGTCGCAGCCGAGGATCGCCGCCCTGGGTAGGCTGCTCTTTCGCCTCCGACGATGCATTACACTCTGACGCGTGCCGCTGCGTCCCTGCCGCTTGGCGAGCGTTGGCCGCGTTCGACGGCTTCCTTACCTGACCGCGAGCTTTTTCGATGAGCGTTCTGCGTGACCTATCCGTCCGAAGTGCCACAACCAACCCGGCCACGGCCACCGTTGCGGCAGCCATTGTCATCTTCCGTCTGTTCCCGCTCGCTGTCTTCGCGTGGGCCTGCATGGCGACGGCGGCGAACGCGGCCGAGGGGCTGGCTTCCCAGTCGGCCCCGGCCACTCGCCCGAATATCTTGTGGCTTACGAGCGAAGACCATGGACCCAACCTGGGTTGCTATGGAGACCCGGTCGCGCGAACGCCCAACGTCGACGCGTTGGCCGCTCGGGGTATGCGTTACGACCGAGTCTGGTCCACCGCTCCGGTCTGCGCTCCAGCGCGGACCGCGCTCATTTCCGGAATCTATCCGGCAAGCCTGGGGGCGTTGCACATGCGGTCGATGGTCGCCATGCCCGAGAACGCGCGGATGTATCCGCAGTACCTGCAGGACGCAGGGTATTACTGCGTGAACAATAGCAAGACCGATTACAACCTCCGCGAACCGGGAAAGGTCTGGAACCAATCGTCCAACCGCGCGCATTGGCGAAACCGCCGCGCCGACCAGCCATTTTTCGCGATTTTCAATTCGACCAAGAGCCATGAAAGCCAGATTCGGACCCGGCCGCACAAAGCGGTCACTGACCCGAACGCGGTGCGTGTGCCGAGCTACCATCCGGATACGCGTGAAACGCGGCAGGACTGGGCCCAGTATTACGATCAAGTCGCGGCGGCGGATGCCGATGCCGGACAGAGGCTGCGCGAACTGGAGGATGCCGGCCTGGCTGACCAAACGATCATCTTTTACTTTGCCGATCACGGCAGCGGGATGCCGCGACATAAACGCTGGCCAGGCAACTCGGGGTTGCGAGTGCCGCTGGTGGTCTACTTTCCGCCGGCATGGCGCCACTTGGCGCCGAGCGATTACGCGGTGGGCGGAAGCTCCCGGCGGTTGGTTGGTTTCGTCGATTTCGCCCCCACCGTCTTGAGCCTTGCGGGGATCAAGCCGCCCGCGTCGATGCAAGGGCGCGCGTTCGCGGGTCCGTTTGCCACCGATCCACCTGAATTCCTCTTCGGTCAGCGCGGGCGGATGGATGAGCGGCTGGATTTGGTTCGCAGCGCCACCGACGGCCGCTTTGTCTACCTGCGAAACTTCCATCCGGAACTGTCGCACGCTCAGCGGGTCGCCTATCAGTTTGAAACGCCGACGACGCGTGTCTGGCACGAATTGTTCCAACAAGGCAAGACAACGCCCGCCCAGTCGTTGTTTTGGTCGGCGCCAAAACCTGTCGAGGAGCTTTACGATCTACAGACCGACCCCGACGAGGTCGTCAATGTGGCCGGCCGCCCGGAACACCAAGCGACGGTCGCCCGCTTTCGCGCGGCGCTCCGACGCCATCTGCTGGCGACCCGCGATTTGGGATTCCTGCCCGAATCGGAACAGTTCGCGCGGGCCGGCGCCCTGTCGCCGGCGGACTATGCGCGGGGCGATGCGGCTTATCCTTTAGAGCGAATTCTTGCCGTGGCGGAGTTCGCGTCCGCGTTGTCCGCCGACCCGGAAAAATCGCTCGTGGAAGCCCGGAAGTTGCTCGAATCGTTTGGCGATGGCGATTCGGCCGTACGCTATTGGGCGGCGCTCGGCGTCCGGATTCGCGGCCGCGAGTCGGTCACGGCCGCCGCCGAACGCTTTCGCGCGGCGCTCGATGATCCCTCGCCGGCGGTTCGTATCGAGGCGGCGCAGGCGTTGGCGGAGCATGGCGAATCGGTGGACCGCATGGCGGCCCTCGAGCGGCTCGCCGGACTGGCGGTTGCCCGCGACCATGGCGTGCTGGTCGCCATGGCCGCGCTGAGCGCGATCGAGGCGTTGGGGGTGAAGGCCGAGCCTCTTCGAGCACGTCTTGCGACGCTGGAAGCCAAAGGGCCGTCGCCGGATTCCCGCTACAACAGCTATGTGCCTCGGTTGTTAAGGAACCTTGGCAATTCGGCGGTCGAAGAGTGAACGACGATATCGTAGAGCACGCATGGCGAACCCAGGCCACCTTGTGTCCGATACGGGGACTGGGCGCGACAGGAGCGGATCGGTGATATCGCACCATTCGGTGTTCTCCCAGGAAGGTCTGCGGATCGCCGGCAATCGTTTCGCCGATTTGATGGCCGTGGCAATTGTGGGGGCCATTTTGGCGGTCTTGCTGTTGGTCGCGCGGGAAGCGGCCGCGCCGCTGGAAGCGCGCCGTTCAATCGACCTTTCCTGGCGAGCTTTGCCCGGTTATGCGGCGTTAAGTTTGGGGCGCGGATTTGCCGCGTACTTTTTGTCACTGGCTTTCGCGCTGGTCTATGGCACGATCGCGGCTCGAGTTCCGCGGGCCGAACGGCTAATGATGCCGGCGCTCGACGTGTTCCAATCGGTCCCGGTGCTTGGGTTTCTGCCGGGCTTGGTGTTGGCGATGAGCCACTTGTTTCCGACTCAATCCGCCTCGGGTGGAACAATTTGCTGAGCGTCATTCGCCAAGCCATGTCGCAGGTTTCCAGATACGCGGGTCTGGGCCGTTGGTTCGAGCACGTCGGCGGATCGCCGGGGCGGACGACGTCATCGCAGCCGTCACAGCCGTCGCAGCCGTCGCAGCTCTTGAAGCCTGAGGTGTCTCTGGCGAGCTCGGGGCGGTCGGAAGTCTCGGAGTCAACCGTGACCGGGGCTTCGCGACGTCGCCCGATGCGAGCCGCTTTGTGGACGGCCCTATGGTGGATGGCGGGCGGGGCGAGCGTGGCGGTGCTGGGATGGGGCGCGTGGCTGTTTATCCCGATGAGATCGCGGCCGTGTTGGGGCCGAGCGGTTGCGGCAAGAGCACACTCCTGAGGGTGCTCGCCGGCCTGATCCAGCCAACCTCTGGCCAGATCGCCGAACACTTGCCGGATGTGCCCGCGAATCGCGTGACGGAAACGGAGGCCCCACCGGCCCAATCCGTGGGGCTGTCCGAGTCAACGGAAACGGCGGGACCGGGGGCAGTAGCCGAGCCGAGCGCGTTCTCGGGGGAGAGCGCGATCGAAGCCGAAATGGAACCGGTGCCGGCGGTTCATATCGGAGAAATTCTGGGGCTGCTCGAAGTTGTCCATGACCATGCGGATAATATGAACGTGTTCGCGCTTCATGAATTGACCTCGCGCGATTTTGGGCACACGTTGGCGATTGCGACCGCCGCGGAGATGCTCGATTTAGTCGACACGCCGAAAGAACGTGTCGTGTTGACTCAGCCCGGTCTGGACATTGTGGCCCAGCATGCCACGGGACGGAAAGCGATCGTGAGGCGCCAATTGCGGCGGCTCGGCCTGTTCCAGTTGGCCCTGGGAACGGTTCGAACGGCGCCCGACGAGCGGATCGAACGTCGCGAGTTCGAACGCCTGTTGGCCGAACGCGTTCCTGGCCATCACGGTCCTGCCCTGTTCGACACTTTGATCGATTGGGGCCGGTTCGCGGAACTGCTCTCGTTCGATCCCGCAACGGGATTCATGATGCTCGGGGCGGCCGCCGCCGAGCCCACGCAATCGTAGGCTCGGACCGCCACCTGAAACCGGTGACGCAACATAAAAACCCGCCTCTGTTGACGGAATTTTAGACGGTATTGGCGGTGACCGACGGCGTGGCGAACGACGGAGCGGTGAACGATAGGGGGAACAGCTCTCGATTGCGCCGCGGTTGCCGCTTGCCTTGAAACCCGTGATCCGAGTAATGTTTCGCACGGAGTTCGCGAACAGTGAGCCTTCGAGGATGGCAATGAGCGTCACGGACACGGATGGCGGCGGAGACGTGGTGGCCGGAGCATGTCCACCGTTATGGCTCGGCGTGGATGTTGGCGGCACCAACATCAAATGGGGCTTGGTGGACGATGGCGGGCGAGTGTTGCTGCGCGACCATCTTCCAACCTATGCGGACCAACCGCCCTCCCTGGCGATCCACCGCGTGGTCGCGGCCATCGACGCGCGTTTGGCGACGAGGAACTGGCGTCGATCGGACGTCCAGGGGATTGGTTTGGCCACACCCGGCACCATGGATATTCCCAGTGGCATGATATTGGAACCGCCCAATCTGCCTGGTTGGCGTCATTTCCCGGTTCGCGACGCCTTGGCGGACGCTAGTGGCCTGCCAGTTGCCTTTGCCAACGACGCCAACGCGGCGGCGTTTGGCGAGCATTGGGCGGGCAGCGGTGGCAAGCTTGACAGTCTCTTGCTGTTGACCTTGGGCACAGGGGTCGGCGGCGGCGTGCTCGTCCATGGCCGAACCTTGGATGGCACTCACAGTTACGGGGGAGAATGCGGCCATATCATCATCGATCCGGATCCGAATGCCCGCATGTGCGGTTGCGGACGGACTGGACATTTGGAAGCCTACGCCTCCGCCACCGCGCTGGTGAAACGCTGCGAAGAGGCGTTGGCCAGCGGGCGGTCGAGCAGCCTGGGGCGGACCACGCTCGACCCGGCAGGCCTGTCCGCATTGGCGATTGGCCAAGCGGCGGCGGCGGGCGACGGTTTGGCCCGCGAGTTGGTGCTGGACACGGCTTTATATTTGGGAATTGGGCTGGCTTCGCTGATTCACGTCTTGGATCCCGCGATCGTGTTGCTGGGCGGAGCGATGGATTTCGGCGGCGAATCGAGCCCTTTGGGCCGCGAGTTTCTGGAAAAGATTCGCCGCGAGGTTGGGCTGCGGGTCTTCCCGGACTTGGCCGGGAAAACTACGATCCGATTTGCGAGCCTTGGCGGTGACGCGGGGTTCATCGGCGCCGCGGGGATCGCGCGGGCCGCCAGCTTGGGCGGTTCGGGGCTGCCGCACGTTCGACAGGGGTGACCAGTCAGTTTATGTCAGACATCGATTGCCAGCACATTCGTAACTTTTGCATCATCGCTCATATCGACCACGGCAAGAGCACGCTCGCCGATCGGTTGCTGGAATTCACCGGCACCGTGCAAAAACGCGAGCTCAAAGAACAGATGCTCGACGATATGGAGCTCGAGCGGCAACGCGGCATCACGATCAAAGCCCGCGCCGTCCGGATGCAGTATGAACGGGGCGGCGAACTGTACGAGCTAAATTTGGTCGACACCCCTGGCCACGTCGACTTCCATTACGAGGTGTCCCGGACGCTCGCCTGCTGCGAAGGCGCGCTCTTGCTGGTCGACGCCTTTCAGGGGGTCGAGGCGCAGACAGTGGCCAACGCCTACGCGGCGCTCGACGCCAACCTGACGATCCTGCCGGTCATCAATAAAATCGATCTGAAACATGCCCGCGTCGATGAAGTCGTCGCGGAAATGGAACAAACGCTCGCGGTTTCCGCCGACGAGATTCTCAAAGCGAGCGCGAAAGCGGGTCTTGGCATCCGCGAGATCCTGGAAGCGGTCATCGATCGAGTGCCTCCACCTAAGGGCGACTCGCACGGCGCGTTGCAGGCCATGGTGTTCGATTCGCACTACGACGACTACCGCGGCGCGATCATCTATGTCCGCGTCATGAACGGCCGCGTTGTTCGCGGACAAAAAGTGCGTTTGCTGCGGGGTGGAACGCAGCATGAAGTCGTCGAATTGGGCCAGTTCGTGCCGCAACAGCGGGCGTGCGATTCGCTGCAAGCGGGCCAAGTCGGATATCTCATCTGCAACATCAAGGAACTCGGGGCGGTGCATATCGGCGACACGGTCGCATCCGCGTCCGATGTCAACGCGCAGCCGCTGCCTGGCTACAAACCGCCCAAGCGGATGGTCTATTGCGGGCTCTATCCGTCCGACGGCCAGAATTTCGAAGAGCTCCGCGACGCTTTGGAACGCCTGCACATCAACGATCCGAGCTTTGAATTCGAACCGGAAACCAGCGAGGCATTGGGGTTCGGTTTCCGCTGTGGATTCCTCGGCCTCTTGCACATGGAGATCATCCAGCAGCGGTTGGAACAGGAATCCGACATCGACTTGGTGCAAACCGCGCCGAACGTCACCTACGAAATCCT
>CAIXSC010000049.1 GCA_903921945.1 uncultured Planctomycetaceae bacterium | reverse complement strand
TCATGGGCGGAGGCGTTCAACCGAGATCGGACAAGCGGCCCGAGCTATCGCCGAGTTGCTCGGTGGTGGCATCGAGTCGATCGAGCATCGAGAGGAACAGATTGTTGAGCGGCGTTTCCCTTTCGTACTTGATATGCCGTCCGGGTTTGATAGCGCCGCCGGCTCGGCCGGCGAGCACGATCGGCAGGTCGTCGTGGCGATGGCGATTTCCGTCGCTCAAACCGCTGCCGTAGAGGATCATCGAGTGATCGAGCAGGGTGCCTTCGCCTTCGGAGACGGCGCGGAGCTGTTCCACCAGGTACGCGAACTGCGAGGCGAGGAAGACGTCGATCTTTTGGATCTTTTCGATTTTGTCGCGATTCGCTTGATGGTGCGACAGTTGATGATGGCCTTCGGTGACGCCGACCATCGGGTAGGTGCGATTGCTGCCTTCGTTGGCGAGCATGAACGTGCAGACGCGCGTGGCGTCGGTGCGGAAGGCGAGCACCATCAGATCGGACATCAGGCGGATGTGCGTCGCGAGGTCGGACGGCACGCCGTCAGGCAGGTCCAGCTTCGGAACCGCGGACCCCACGGATGGCGACGAACTGGCGCTCGCGGCGATATCTTGCCGTTCTTGGCGGGCGTTCTGTTCGGCCCGCTGGATCCGCTGCTCCAGTTCGCGGACGCCGGTGAAATACTCGTCGATTTTGCGTCGGTCGGTGGGACCGAGCGATCGGCGGAGGGCGCGGGCATCCTCGGCGACAAGGTCAAGAATGCTTTGGCGGAAGAAGTCGCGATCGCGCATTTCGCGGCTACCGCCCGCGCTGCCGGTTCCGAAGAGCCGCTCGAAGACGAGTCGCGGCTGGATTTCCTTGGCCATGGGCGTGGTGGCGTTCTTCCAGGAAATCGAATTCGAGTAAGCGCAACTGTAGCCGGAGTCGCACCCGCCGGCTTGGCGTCCGCGTTCAATCCCCAATTCCAAGGACGGCAAGCGAGTGCGGCCGCCGATGCGGTCGGCGGCGGCTTGGTCGACCGACATGCCGACACGGATGTCGGCTCCGGCCGTTTTGAACGGGTGGGCGCCGGTGAGGAACGACGCGGCGGAACGGGCGTGGTCGCCCGGACCGTCGCCCTTCGCGCGACCGTTGTCTTGCGCCAAGCCGCTCAGCACGATCAGTTCGCTCTTCACCGATTCGAGCGGCGCGAGGGTTTCGGAAAGGGTGAAGGAGTCGCCGACGGAGGCGGGGGTCCAGCGATCCATGATCGCGCCGTTGGGAAAGAACACAAAGGCCGCTCGGACTGGCGCTTTGGCGGGAGCGGCGCCGCGGGCAAGTCGCGGGGTCATCGCTTCGAGCAACGGCAAGCCGACGGCGATCCCCGCTCCGATTCCGGCGCCGTCGCGAGCGGTCCGCAGGAACGACCGTCGATTAAGTTGTCCGTGATTCCAAGTCATGGCTGGAGTTCCTCGCGTTTGCGCATTCGAAACGTTTCGCTGCGGACGATGGCCTCGACCAAGGCCGTCGCTCGATAGCCGTCGCTCGCGACGCGACGACGGATTTCGTCGATCGCGCAGCGGTCGGCGGGCGTCATTCCGCGGCCCAGAGCGTATGTCAGCATCCGCTCGCTGAGCGTCTTGATGTATTCGGACTTCTTTTCCTTAAGGATGGCGACAAGTTCTCCGGGGCCGGAGAACTTGGAACCGTCGGGCAACACGCCGGCGGCGTCGACGGGGTGATCGCCATCGCGATCGCGCCAGCGGCCAACAGCGTCGAAGTTTTCGAACCCAAAGCCTAATGTGTCCATTTGCTGATGGCAAACAGCGCAATTCGGATCGCGGCGATGAATTTCGAGTGCCTGGCGCAGGGACGCGTTCGGCTCGGCGGCTTGGGTGGCGGACAGTTCGGGGACGTTGGCCGGCGGATCGGGCGGTGGCGTGCCGAGGATGTTTTCCATGATCCACTTGCCGCGTTTGACGGGTGAAGTGCGAGTGGGGTTTGACGTGAGCGTCAAGACGCTGGCATGGGTCAGCACACCGGCGCGGGTTGTGCCCTGCAAGCTGACTCGGCGAAAGTCGTTCCCCTTCACGGCTGGCAAACCGTAATGGGCGGCCAGCCGTTCGTTGACAAACGTAAAGTCGGCATCGAGCAGTTCGAGGAGGCTGCGGTTTTCGCGAACGACCGTGTCGAACAGCAATTCGGTTTCCCGCCGCATGTCGGACCGCAAGGCGGCGTTGAAGCGCGGGAATCGTTTGGGATCCGGCGCGATTTCATCGAGCCCTCGGAGGTTGAGCCACTGCGACGCGAAGTTTTCGGCGAGTGCGCGGGAGCGGGGATCGGCGAGCATCCGACGCGTTTCCGCCAGCAGCGTTTCCTCGTGCCGCAGTTGGCCTTGCTCCGCCAAGCCCAGAAGCCGTTCGTCGGGCATGCTGCTCCAAAGGAAGTATGAGAGTCGCGAGGCGAGTTCGAAGTCGCCAAGCGGGCGGCTTGAGGCGGGTTGGGTCGACGTCTCCGCAGGCTCGTCCCGTTCCACACGGAACAGAAAATGGGGCGAAACAAGGACGGCGGCCACCGCGACCTCGAGCGCCTTCGGGTAGCTGGCGCCACGCTCGATGACGCGATTCGCCAAGTCGGCAAACGCTTCGACCTCGCCGGGACGCGGCGAGCGGCGGAAGGCGCGGCGGACGAGCGGCGTGAGCGTGTCACGCGCCGCGTCGCGCGGCGACCGACCACCTTCCGGCAAGACAAGACGCAAGCGCGGTCGAGCCGCAGCGTCCAGTCCGTTGCCGCCAGCGGCATCGAGCGGGCCTTCGAGTTCAAAGACGCCGATCGACAATGGAGGCGAGGTGGCGGCGGTTGGCAAGGTGGCAGTGGTCGGCGCGGTGCGGTCTGGCGCGGCGCCGGACGGTGGAGCGGTGGTTGGCGCGGGTTCGGACGGAGTCGGCTTTGGCGTGGCCGGTGCAGTTGGTGATGCGGGCGTCGTTGGTGATGCGGGCGTCGTTGGTGATGCGGGCGTCGTTGGCTTGGCAGGCGGAACAGGTTGAGAGGGCGGGTTTTCGGGGTCGGCGTAGTGGGCGGAAAAACGCTGGGGGCCGGCCGCGAGTTTCAGCCGGTGTTCGTAGAACGCGGGTCGATCAGCGGAGGCGGTGACGGCGAAGTCGGCGACCTTTTTGCCGTTCGCATGCAGTTCCATACGCGGCGGTTTGTCGTTGGCTTTGGGGGCGGCGGCGCGGACCTTGATCCGGTACTCGCCTTCGCGTCCCGTCTCGAATTCCGCCGTGACGGCGCCGGGGCCGGCGAGGGTGTGGATGCCAAACAGCGTGGACCGGGCGGAGCCGGAGGTCTTGAGATCGTTACCGCGACGGGCCTGCTTGAACGGCTTGGGGGAATCGGCGGCGGCCAGCGCTGCGGCGGCGATTCGCTCGGCCGCGGCGAGATACTTTTCGATGAGCAACGGCGAGATGGTGAGGACGTCGCCGATGTTGTCGAAGCCATGGCCGACATCGTCGGTTGGAAAATCTTCGGCGGGTCGGAATTCGATACCGAGCAGATCGCGAACCGTATTGTTGTATTCGACGCGGTTGAGTCGGCGGATGGTGACTCGGCCCGGATCGAGCGTGGTGGCGTCGTCGCAATCGAGTGCGAAGAGCACGCGTTCTAGATGGCGCACGATGTTTTGGCGGTCGCTCGCGGCCAGGCGCGGTCGGTTAGGTGGCGGCATCGCACCGGACTCGACGGCGGCCAAGACGGCTTCCCAGGTGGCTCGGTCGGCGGCAAGCGCCGCGTTATCCCGGTAGCGGCTCAGATTGATTTCGCCTTCGCTCTTCTTATCGCCATGACATGCAAAACAGTGCTGTTCGAGCAGCGGGCGAACCCGGTCGGTGAATGCGGGTGGTGGCGAGCGGCGCGGTGAATCGGCCGGCAAAGGTGGCTCGGCGGCGGTTGCGCGGGGTGGCAGAACCGCCAGCAGCGCAACGGCGAACAGCAGCGAGACGGCGAACAGCGTGGCTACGGCGAACAGCGTGGCTACGGCGTTTTCGACGGAAAAGCGGTTCGTCCTCAAGCCGGCGAGCGGGCATGGGGACGGTCGACGGCGAGGAGCGACGGAAGCGAATCTTGAGCGGGTCATTGTCCGGCGCCTCGACGATACGCGTTGAATCGTTCCTGGTATTTGGCGGGCGGATTGGACCGGCCGCCCGCGTCGCGGTTTCCACGGAACGCGTCGTTCGTGGCGTTTACCGAGCGGCGGCGATCGGTGGCGGGCCTCAGTCCCAGGCTGCGGAGCGAGTCGCTGAGTTCGCGGCGCGTCGCCGGATCGGGTTCGTTCGCGGCGCGTTTCAAGGCTTCCCAACGGCTGATGAATTTCCGCAGGTCGTCCGCGGACCACCCGAGTTGTTTGAGGAGTTGCTCGTCGGGGGCGTCTTTTTGGTCCTTGAGGTATTCGAGCACGAGGTCGGTGGCTCGGTTCGCGTAGTCGAGGTTCGCGGCGTCGCCATCGGCGACGGGGCCATCGGGCGGCTTACGGCCGGCCGGTGGATTGCCGGCGACTCCGCCACCGCCGGTCATCCGTTCGTCGCCGGGTTTCAGGCTGTTCGGGTTGGGGCCGCCGTAGTTGGCGTTGCCAGGGACCTTTTGAGCTCCTGGGCCTTGTTCGGATCCGGACATCGGGTCGCGGGAGGGCGGGGTATCGCTCGCATTGCCAGGCTGATCGGGGGCCTTGCCGCGGGCCTGATCGCCAGCGCGACCGGAGGTTTCTCCCTGGCCCTTTTCGGCGGCTTGGCCGGCTCCGTCATCACCGGCGGACGTGCTGCCAGCCGTATCGTTGCCGGCCTGTTTCGCGCCTTGTCCGCCGCCCCGCTTGCCGCCGCCGCTGCGGTCGCCATCAGCGCCACCTTGCGAATCGGATTGGCGTTTACTTTGGGAAGGGGCCGGCGGATCGCTCGCGTCGCTCGGTTCCCGGTTGTCCGGCGCCATTTGCTTATTGCGATCGGCGTTCTGTTTGGCGGGATCCGGTGGAGCGGCCTGGTCCTTGGAAGCTTGACCAGCTCCCGACTGTCCCGGACTGCCTTGCGAGTCGGTACCCGGCCTTTCCCCCGGTTTTTCTCCCTGTTTTTCCCCCGACTTTTCTCCCTGTTTTTCTCCCGGCTTCTCGCCGTCTGGTGGCTGGCCACTTTCCGACTTGCGTGCGTTGTTCAGCGCGGACTGGGAGGGAGTGCCGCCCGTTGGCTGCTGCGCGGCGCCGGTGGTCGGTTGGCTGGGGTCGGGAGCGCGGTTTGGCGAGTCGGTCTGTTCACGGCCCTTCCCTGCCTGCTTTTGGAGGAATTCGAGTGCGCGTTCGAAGGCTTCGCCGTCATCCTCTGCCGGCTTCGATTTGCCGCCTGCGGGAGCCTGTCCCATCGGCGCGTCGCTCGGCTTTTCATCGCCGCCTTCGCCGCCTTCGCCGCCTTCGTCGCCGGCTTCGCTACCGCTCTGAGGCTGACCGCTCTGAGGCTGATTGCCTTTGGACTGGCTGCCTTCCTGCTTACCGCGCGACGGCTTGCCAGCTATCTGCTTGTCGTTCGGTTGCTTGCCGGCTGTCTGCTTGCCGCTTGTTTGCTTGTCGCTCGTTTGCTGGCCGTTTGTTTGCTGGCCGTTTGTTTGCTGGCCGCTCGTTTGCTGGCCGCTTGTTTGCTGGCCGCTTGATGGCTCGCCACCGGACTGGTCGTCGGCAGATGGTTCGCTGCCTGAAGGATCGCTACCTGAAGGTTTGCTACCGGGCTGCTTGCTGCCTGAAGGTTTGCTGCCAGGCTGTTTGCCATCCGACTTCTGGTTGCCAGTGTTGCGAGTGGGGGTGTTGCCAGAAGGCGGGCTACCGGAGGGCGGGCTACCGGACGGGTCGCCGGCCGATTGGTCGCCAGCCGATTGCTCGCCCGTTTGCTCACCCGCTTGTTCGCCGGGTTGCCCACCCATGGGCTTGCCCGTTTGCTTACCGGGTTTGCCGCCGGATTGCTTCGAAGGATTGGAATTTTCGCCAGACTCGGTTTTGCTCGCGGCGTTATCCGGCGAGTTGCCGCCATTTTGCGGCGACTTGGTGTTCTCGGGTTCTTTCGCGTTCGAGTTATCGTTTTGGGGCTTCGAGGCGGGCGGCTGGGTGTCAGCCGGCCGATCGCTGTCCGGCTTCGAATCGTCCGGTTTTGAACTGTCCGGTTTTGAACTGTCCGGCTTTGATCTGTCCGGCTTTGATCCATCCGGCTTCGCACTGTCCGGCTTCGAATCGTCGGGTTTCGAACTGGCCGGTTTCGAACGATCCGGTTTCGACTCGGCCGACGGGTCTTGGGGCGGCCGCTCGTTGCTGGGCTTTGGCGATGGTGCGCCGTTCTTTTCGGAATCGGGTTTGGGCGGAGGATTCTCCGATGGCTTTTCGGGTTTGGAGTTGGGCGCGCGATCGGCCGAGCCCGGTTTCTTTTCGGCAGGCAGGATTTCGACGATCAGTTCCCGCGACCGGCTTTCCCCGACCGATGGGGTTGTGGGCGGAATCGCTGCGACGGCTGTCGGCTTTGTTGGCGACGGATCGGGACGGTTATCGCGGGCGACGGCCACGAATCGGAGTAGATCACCGGCCCGACAACCGTGTTCACTGGGGACGAAGTTCCAAGCACGTTGAACGGGACCGGCGAGGCCCGCGGAGTCGGTGAACAGCGGGTGCTGGAAGGCCGTTTGAGGACGTTGGCCACGGACGTCGACGGCAAGTTGCGCGAGGCCGAAATCGGGGTCGACGGCGCGGATTTCGAGCGGCAGTTGGCCGTCTTCCGGAACTTGGACGCGAGTTGTGTTCGGGGTGAGGATTTCGACTTCCGGAGGAACGTCGGGCAGCACTTCGATCTGATGCAGGATGGGGGTCGACGATTGTCTGCCTGCGGGTGTTTCAAATCGGACGATGTAGGACGCAAACTTGGGAGCTGAGCGATCGGGCGCGAGTTCCAGGGGGAACGTTTGTCGAGCCGTTGTTCCATCGACTTGCAGGTGAAGCACTCGATCGGCCGGAGTGGGCGGGCCACCGTCGCTCGCGGGATCGAATTCGATCCAAGCGGCGCGGATTGGCTGGTTGGCGACGGCGGTGAGTGTGACTTGGGTGCCTTCCCAACCGCTGAGATCTCCCTGGCGGTCGACAATCCGCCGGGGGCGGTTCATATATCCGGGGTAAATGTATTCGACGCGATCGACCAGGATTCGCGGAGCGGCGGTGGCGGTCAGTCGGAACGTGGGCGAAGTCGCGTCCCCCGCTTCCAGTCGATAAATCAGCGATTGTCGCAGTCCGCCTTCTTCCGGTGGCAGTTTCGCGGACCACGTGAGACGGTCCGAAGCCGCCTCCATCGGAACGCGGCGTTCCACCGTTTGGCCATCCTCGGTTGTGAACACCAGTTCCACGGCGTCCGACGAGTG